>JAJBTP010000209.1 GCA_020860805.1 Tannerellaceae bacterium
CATCCTAATTAAACGATTCAGATATGTTCCAAAATTCAGAAGAAGTCCTACTTATTGGATCCATCTTATTATTTTTTAGTGTTTTTGCCGGAAAAGCAGGCTATCGTTTCGGTTTGCCGGCACTTTTGCTGTTTTTGGGTGTCGGTATGATTTTTGGGAGTGACTTTTTAGGAATCATAAAGTTTGATAATCCGGATATTGCTCAGTTTATAGGTATGTTGGCTCTCTCTATTATTCTGTTTTCGGGAGGTATGGATACCAAGTTCTCCGACGTTAAACCAATTATGTCACAAGGTGTTATTCTGGCAACGGTCGGGGTGCTTATGACTACCTTTATAACAGGTATGTTTATTTACTGGTTATGTGGAACAATTGCCGGATATGAAGCTTTGACTATTCCTGAGTCTTTATTAATGGCTGCTGTTATGTCGTCAACAGACTCAGCTTCTGTATTTTCTATTTTACGAAGTAAGGGTGTGTACCTGAAAGAAAAATTACGTCCGACTCTGGAATTGGAGAGTGGTAGTAATGACCCGATGGCTTATATGTTGACTATTTTGTTGATTTCATATATTCAGAACGGTGAAATGAGTGTTGGAGAAGGTATTATTGCTTTAATCATTCAGTTAGGATTAGGTGCTTTGGCAGTTTATATTTTTGGAAAAGTATCTGTCTTTATCATTAATAAAATAGATATTGATAATGAATCTTTATATCCCATCCTGATTCTGGCTACGGCATCCCTGACCTTCTCTGCCACTACGCTTTGCCAGGGTAATGGATATCTGGCTGTTTACATTGCCGGGTTGATTGTTGGAAATGCCCGGATTGTTCATAAAAAAAGTATCAGTACCTTTTTTGATGGTTTTGCCTGGTTGTGGCAGATTGTAATGTTCCTTAGTTTAGGTTTGCTGGTAAATCCCAAAGAGTTATTACCGGTGGCTATTATTGGTTTAACAGTGGGAGTCTTTATGATACTATTGGCCCGTCCTATTACTGTTTTCCTTTGTTTACTTCCTTTCAGGAATTTCAGTACCAGAGGAAAAATGTACATTTCATGGGTAGGGTTGAGAGGAGCTGTTCCTATCATTTTTGCCACTTATCCGTTAACTGCAGGGATTGAGCATGCCGGACTCATATTTAATGTCGTCTTTTTTATAACGATTCTTTCTTTGGTTGTTCAGGGTACAACCGTAACCAGTGTTGCTAAATGGTTGAAGTTGACTGAAGAACCGGAACGAAAAGATGTATTTGGTATAGAATTGCCGGATGGAGTCAAAAGCGCTATGAGTGAAATGGATGTCACTCCTGCGGTATTGGAACATGGTAATAAGTTGGTGGAATTAAAATTGCCGGATCATACGCTGGCTGTAATGGTAATGCGTGACGGACGTTACTTTATTCCGAAAGGAAATACCATATTAAAAGAGAATGATAAACTATTGATGATTTCTGATGATGATGAGGCTTTATTGCAGGCCTATGAGGCATTGGGTGTTACAGATTACACAATGAGAAAAAATTAACGATACTCTTTGACATATATGAAAAAAATTGAGATAAAAGGGCTGGATACTATTCATGAATCAGCAGCAACGTTTATCCGGGAAATGGATGACCGTACTGTGTATGCTTTTCATGGAAGTATGGGAGCCGGTAAAACAACTTTTATAAAAGCAGTTTGTGAAGAACTGGGTGTGGAAGATGTAATTAATAGTCCGACTTTTGCGATTATTAATGAGTACCGGAGTGAAACTACAGGTGAATTGATTTATCACTTTGATTTTTACCGTATTAATAAAATCAGTGAAGCTGAAGATATTGGAACTAGTGATTATTTTTATAGTGGTGCTCTTTGCTTTATTGAATGGCCTGAGAAAATAGAAGAATTATTACCGGGCGATGTGGTAAATGTAACGATTGTTGAAAATCCGGATGGAACCCGTACGGTGGAATTTGATTAACTCATGGAAACTTCCGAATATTTATTCCTGTTATTATTTATAATGATTGGGGCATTGGCGTTCTCGGCAGCCGTATTTAATTTTAACTGGTTTTTTACGACACGCCAGGCAAAGACATTTGTCAACTGGTTGGGACGCAATGGTGCCCGTTTCTTTTATGGACTTTTAGGGTTGGCTTTAATTGTCTGCGGAATTGCAGGTTGGCTCACCTTTAAATAAATCAAAGAAATGGCTTGTCTTTATTTTTAATATCTGTACATTTGCGGAAATTTAGCTGACATGAGTGAAAGCGAAAATAAGAATGTTTTAGAACGGATTGAATATCCGGAAGATTTACGAGAATTGCCTGCCAGTCAGCTTGAACAGGTTTGTTCAGATGTCAGACAGTATATTATAGATGTATTATCAGAGAATCCCGGTCATTTAGGTTCAAGTCTGGGAACAGTTGAATTAACCGTTGCGCTTCATTATGTTTTCAATACGCCGTATGACCGGATTGTTTGGGATGTAGGCCACCAGGCCTATGGTCACAAAATTCTGACAGGTCGTAGAAAACAATTTAATACACTACGTAAATTTCATGGGATAAGTGGTTTTCCTAATCCCGGCGAGAGTGAGTATGATGCCTTTATTGCAGGTCATGCCTCTACTTCTATTTCGGCGGCGTTAGGAATGTCGGTGGCTTCCTCTTTAAAGAAAGAGAAAGACCGGCATGTAATTGCTGTTATAGGGGATGGCTCCATGACTGGAGGACTGGCTTTTGAAGGTTTGAACAATGCATCCGCCAATCCTAATAATCTGTTGATTATTTTGAATGATAATAATATGGCTATTGATAGTAATGTCGGTGGCCTGAGTCAGTATCTGGTTGATATTACAACCAGTCATACGTATAATAAAATGCGGTATGATGTATACCGGGGATTGCGGAAAATCCGCCTGCTTTCAGAAGATAGCCGGGGGAGTATTTTACGGTTTAATAATAGCCTGAAAGCATTACTGACACAACAACATAATCTTTTTGAAGGATTCAGTATCCGGTATTTTGGTCCGGTAGACGGGCACGATGTCAATTATCTGGCTAAGGTATTGAATGATATAAAAGATTTGCGGGGACCTAAGTTACTTCATATAAAAACCCAGAAAGGAAAAGGGTTTAAACCTGCACAGGAATCTCCTACAGAGTGGCATGCTCCCGGAAAATTCAACCGGAAAACTGGTGTGCGGATTATTCCGGATGATTTAAACCAGCCTCAATTATATCAGGATGTTTTTGGTCATACATTAGTCGAACTGGCAGAAAAAGACGAACGGGTAGTGGGCGTAACACCCGCAATGCCCACAGGTTGTTCAATGACTTATTTAATGAAAGCTTTTCCGGAACGGGCATTTGATGTGGGTATAGCAGAGGCACATGCTGTTACTTATTCGGCCGGACTGGCAAAAGAAGGAATGATTCCTTTTTGTAACATTTACTCTTCTTTTATGCAGCGGGCTTATGATCAGGTAATCCATGATGTGGCTTTGCAGAACCTGCCAATGGTGATGTGCCTGGATAGAGGGGGATTGGTGGGAGAAGATGGTGCAACTCATCATGGTGTATTGGATTTGGCTTATATGCGTCCTGTCCCGAATCTGGTTATCTCTTCTCCGTTAAATGAGCATGATTTACGTAATCTGATGTATACAGGTTATAAACAACGAACCAGTCCTTTTGTGATTCGTTATCCACGGGGTAAAGGAGAAAAAAAAGATTGGCGTAATTCCTTACAGGAATTACCTATAGGGAAAGGGAAAAAAATAAAAGAAGGAACAGACATTACCATTCTATCTTTGGGTTCTATCGGAAATGAGGCTATTAAGGCTATCCATGAGGTGGAAAAAGAAGGATTGTCTGTTGCTCATTATGATATGATATATCTGAAGCCTCTGGACACCCATATCCTTCATGAAGTTGGTAAGAAGTTTAAGAAAATTCTTACGTTGGAGAATGGCGTTATTACCGGTGGGTTCGGAAGTGCAGTCCTGGAATTTATGGCGGATGAGGGGTATACCCCCCGGATTGTTCGCTTAGGTGTGCCGGATAATTTTGTGGAACATGGTAGTATTCCTGAATTATATAAATTATGTGGTATGGATGCCGACAGTATTGCAACACAAATACGTAAGCTCTCCAATTCATAAACAGATGGGCCGGAAGTGGTCGAATCAAAACGAAATGATATGAAAATTATTATAGCCGGAGCTGGTGAAGTGGGTACTCATTTAGCGAAAATGCTTGCTAAAGAGCGACATGACATTGTGCTGATTGACCCTAATGAGGAACGGCTCCGATTTCCCAATGCCAGTACTGAAATTTTACCACTTGTGGGAAACCCTTCTTCTATCCGTGATTTACAGGAAGCAGGTGTAAAGAAAACAGACTTGTTTATAAGTGTAACTCCTGAAGAATCTACAAATATAACAGCCTGTTTGCTGGCTTCTGAATTAGGTGCCCGTAAAACATTGGCCCGTATTAATAACTACGAATATCTTCAGCCGAAGAATAAAGAAATATTTGATAAGCTGGGTATTGACTCTATGATTTATCCGGAGATGCTTGCAGCAAAAGAGATCGTAACAGCTGTTACTCATCTGTGGACAAGACAATACTGGGAGCTCTTTAATGGGTCTATTATTCTGGTTGGTGTGAAAATAAGAGCTAATTCCTCTTTGGTGAATGCAACGCTTGCTGAGTTACATAGTTCGCAAAAGTTATACCATATTGTAGCCATTAAGCGGGGGCATACCACTATTATTCCCCGTGGGACAGATACGATTGAAGTAGATGATTTGCTTTATTTTACCACAACTAAAGAGCATGTAAAAGATGTCCGCCTGCTTGCCGGTAAGATTGATCCTGAAGTAAAAAAGATTGTCATTATGGGAGGGAGCCGGATTGCCATACGTGCAGCCCAATATCTGCCTCATAATATCCGGGTGAAGGTTATTGAGATGAGCAAGCAAAAGAGTCATCAGATAGCGGAAGTAGTGCCTGGGAATGTGTTAATTATTAATGGTGACGGGCGTGATCCGGATTTGTTAATGCAGGAGGGATTAAAAGATGCACAGGCTTTTGTTGCGTTAACTGAAAATTCCAGTACAAATATATTAGCCTGTCTAGCAGCTAAGCGATATGGTGTATTTAAGACAGTCGCTCATATTGAAAATCTGGATTATATATCTCTGGCAGAAAGTATGGATATTGGCTCTGTTATTAATAAAAAGCAGATTGCAGCCAGTCATATCTATCAGTTTTTATTAAAGGCGGATGTGACTAATATTAAGTTTCTTACATTTGCCAACGCGGATGTTGCTGAATTGGTGGCCCGTCCCAACTCAAAAGTTACCCGTAAACAGGTGAAAGATTTGAAGCTACCTCATGATATTACGTTAGGAGGATTACTTCGGGACGGAATTCCTATGATGGTAAAAGGAGATACACAAATTCAGGCATACGACCATGTGGTTGTTTTCTGTCTGGATAGTGCAATACGAAAACTGGAAGACTATTTTAATTAGTTTAGAAATAAAAAGAGAATTTCCTTTTTAATTATCAATCGAGATGATACTGAATGTCCGTTTTATTGTAAAAATGCTTGGAGCAATGTTTTTGTTGGAAACATTCTTTATGCTGCTGGCTACATTCGGAGCTTATATGGATAAGGGTGAAGATTTCTACCCTTTGCTTTTTTCCAGTGGACTTATGTTTTTTACAGGAGCAATTGGTTATGCGATAGGATTTAAAGCGAATGAATTTGATGCCGGACGCAGGGAAGGTATGTTAATTGTTAGTTTTACCTGGATACTTTTTTCTCTTTGGGGGATGCTCCCTTTCTATATGAGTGGTTATATTCCTTCCATAACGGATGCTTTTTTTGAAACTATGTCTGGTTTTACTACTACCGGTTCCACCATTTTAAGAGATATAGAATCGCTACCGAAAGGATTACTTTTATGGAGAAGTCTTACCCAGTGGCAGGGGGGAATTGGTATTGTCGTTTTTGCAGTAGCTTTGATGCCTATCCTGGGAGGAGGTGCTTCCCAGATGTTCGATGCTGAAACATCGGGAATTACACATGAACGTTTTCGGCCCCGGGTAGCTCAGGTTGCTAAAAGGTTGTGGGGAATATATCTCCTGTTAACCATTCTTGTAATCGGCCTTTTATATGCAGGACCCATGACTCTTTTCGATGCTGTTAATCATGCATTAACTACGGTTTCTACCGGAGGATATTCTACTAAAAATGATAGTATCGCTTACTGGAATTCAGGCTATGTAGAAGGTATAATTTTATTATTTATGCTTATTGGAGCCACCAGTATGACTTTGATTTATTTCTGTTTTAACGGGAAGCCTTCTAAACTTTTTAAAAATGAGGAGTTTCTTTGGTTTGTTGGCTTTGTTGCTGTGGTGATTGTTCTGGTTACAGGTTGGTTAGTTTATAATAATCTGGCAGAGAATGTCTGGATGGCACTCCGGAAGTCTGCCTTTCAGGTCGTTACTTTGATATCTTCCTGTGGTTTTATTGCAGATGATTTTATTCCGTGGGGGTCTTACTTCTGGATTATGGCACTCATTATTATGTTTATCGGTGGATGTGCAGGTTCTACCTGTGGCGGATTGAAGATGGGGCGTTTTGTGATTTTATTTAAGAATCTGAGAAATGAATTTAAGAAGCAGACTCACCCGCATGCAGTTCTTCCGGTTCGTATGAACGGACAGGTTGTTTCCGGAGGTATTGTGCACCGTAGTCTGGTCGTTGCTTTTGTTTATATGGTATTGATAATGGTTAGTTCATTAGTCTTAACAGCCAATGGTTTAGGATTTGAAGAGGCACTGGGAGCAGCAGTTTCTGCTATTAGTAATATTGGTCCGGCATTAGGCCAGTTGGGACCGATCGGGAATTTTGCAGATGTACCGGATGTATCAAAATGGTTTCTTTCTTTTCTTATGTTGGTAGGACGTCTGGAAATATTTACGGTTCTTACAATATTAACTCCCGGATTCTGGAAACAATAAAAAGTTTTTTCTTCGTTCTATAT
>JAJBTP010000614.1 GCA_020860805.1 Tannerellaceae bacterium
GGCTTCTACGACCTGTTTGACTGCGCCTTTCATGTCTGCGGCCACACGCTGCTTTGAATAAACAAATTCAACCGCTTCACTATCAGATACTACATAGCCGTCAAAACCATATTCCTGGCGCAATAATTCTGTTAAAAAATAATAGCTACCCGAAACCGGTATCCCATCATAATCATTGTAACTGCTCATTACTCCCATCGGTTTGGTTTTGGGAATAAGTTTCCGATAAGGATACAAATGGATTTGATGCATTTCACGGGGGGGGGCGACGTGTGGGTCAGTACGGGCAAATCCATCACGTCCGCCTTTTGGAACACTGTATACTGCAAAGTGTTTAAGGGTTGCAGCCACCCCCTGTGACTGGATTCCTTCCACCATACCAATTCCTAATTGAGTGGCATGATAGGGTTCCTCACCATAGCACTCTAAAACACGACCCCAGCGAGGGTCACGCGCCAGGTCTAAAATAGGAGCGTAAATATTAGTATAGCCTAACGTTTTGGCTTCACGTCCCACAATTATACCTGCCTGCTTTACCAGTTCTTTATTCCAAGTAGAACCAATAGTAATAGGTGCCGGAAGTGGAGTAGCACGGTCATGATTTAAACCATGTATACCCTCATTCGTAAAATCTACCGGAATACCCAACCGGGTCTCCTCTATAAACCATCGTTGAACTGTATTAATGGCATCCGCATGGGTACTGTAAGGATAGGAATAAGGGGTTTTAACCAGTCCGTTCAGATGTTCATCAATATTAGCTATACCATCTTTCCAAATCTCATTTTTCCAGCCTTCATGAGGAAGGTCATCTGCTAAGACACGTTTATAACCATACAGTGTTGCCAACTGGCAGGTCTTCTCTTCTATTGTCATTTGTGACAACAAGTCTGCAACACGTGCTTCAATAGATGCTGATGGATCTTCATAGATATCCATCCTGCCGTTTTTATTGAGGTCAATCCATCCTTTCCGGTAAATAGGTGCTACTTTTTTCCCGGAAGGAAAGGCATAGACCACCGGAAAGACAATCGACAGTAATAAAATAATTGTTGTTAGTTGCTTAATCATGGTTTTTCTATCATTCGGATTTAACAATGTTGATACTACAAATGTATGCCGGAACTGTTCTAAACAAGTCCCACAAATCACCGGAAAAAGTATACAATTCATCAAAAGAATGCTTAATTTACCACATAAAATCAAGGATTCTTTAGTTTACAAAAAATTCCTCCCTCTGTAGGTCTACATCCCGTGAAGAGTTTCCAATCATTACCAGAAATCCTCCTTTTTCTACTCCATACTTCATATTGATATCATAAAAACTCAAATCTTTTGCAGTAATATCAAAACTTACTTTACGGGTTTCACCGGGATGAAGAGTTATTTTTGTAAAACCTTTTAGCTCCTTTACCGGACGGACCACCGAACTGTAACAATCACGTATATACATTTGCACAACTTCAGTACCTGTTACCTTTCCTGTATTTCTTACTTCTACTGTAGCCGTAATGGTTCCCTGAGGAGTCATACTTTTTGCAGATAACTGAATAGAACTAAATTCAAAATTAGAGTAGTTCAGTCCATACCCAAACTCAAATAAAGGAGTGCTTTTGCCGGTACCATAATTAAACCATTTACTGGTTTGCTTATAATTATAATAGGTTTGTATTTGTCCGGCACTACGCGGAATAGTAATTGGTAATTTTGCTTCGGGATTGATTTCTCCGAATAGGATTTCTGCAATAGCCTGTCCACCGAATGAACCCGGTTCCCATGCTTCCACCAGAGCCGGAATATGGTCGGCAATCCATTCTGTACTCAAAGGTCGCCCATTCACCAATACAACAATGGTTGGTATACCGGTATTGTAAATTTCTTCCACAAGTTCCTGTTGAAGTCCGACCAGCGACAATTCATAACGGTCTACATTTTCTCCGCAGGTTTTTTCTTTCCACATATAGCGCATGGAGTTCTCTCCCACAACTACAATAGCCAAATCGGCATGAGCAGCTCTCTCTTTGGCTTGTTTTACACGTTCCATTTCCATTATACGCAGGTTAGTATCAAAAGGAAAGAAATCAAAATCACTTTCTGGCGAGACTTTTCGTAATCCTTCTATTACGGTCATAGTATTATCCTCGGGCTGACTGAACGCCCAGTCACCCAATATCGTTTCATTATTTGCATTAGGACCGGTTACAAAGATTTTCTTATACCGGTTACGGTCTATAGGCAGCAGACTATTTTCATTTTTAAGCAGAATAATACTTTTCCGTGCCATTTCAAGTGCCGTTTGCTGATGAGTATAGTATTAAAAACCACATCTTTTACTTTCTGTTCATCAATGTATGGATTGTCAAACAGTCCTAGTTTGAATTTAGCCAACAGATTTTTTTACTGCTTCATTTATGCGTTTTTCCGGCAGCTTACCTTCTTTTACCATGCGAATAATGGAATCGGCAAAATCCGGTCCATGCATATGCATATCCATTCCGTTAGCAACACTCTGCAAATAAGCTTCATCTAATGTGGCAGCAGTCGCATGCTTATCATGTACCCGTTCAATATCCATCCAATCACTCACTACAAACCCATCAAATTTCCAACGATTACGCAGAATATCTGTCATCAGATAGCGATTCACATGACAGGGAACCCCATTCAGTTCATTATGGGCCATCATAAAAGTAAATACTCCAGCATTTATACACTCTTTAAAAGGAGGAAGAAAAACTTCATGCAGGGTACGGTCGGAGATATCACACGGAGCCCCATTAATACCATTAATCGGCTGGCTTCCTCCTACAAAATGTTTGGCACAAGCAATGACTTTATCAAAACCAGTGAAATCACAGCTTTGTAACCCACGTACGGTAGCAGCTCCCATTTGGCCAACCAGATAAGGGTCTTCACCAAAAGTTTCTCCTACCCGTCCCCAACGTGCATCCCGTGCTACTTCTACATTAGGAGTAAATGCCCAATGTGTACCTGTTGCACGCATTTCCAGCGCTGTTTCACGCGAAGCTTGTTCAACCAGTGCAGGTTCAAAAGTAGCAGCCTGTCCTATAGCAGTCGGGTAGACTGTTGCACCATGATACAGACCTGTGCCGTGGACTGCATCAATACCAATCAATACCGGTATTTTCAGACGTGATTCCATTGCATAAGATTGTAACTGATTGGCTTCTTTAGCTGTAACGACATGCAGGAACGAACCTATTAATCCTTTACGGGTCATTTCAATCAGTTCGGATGAATGAAGACCTGGATAAAATCCCTGGGCATGGCTCTCTTTCATCTCTTCAAGAGTCATTTCTTTTTCAGCAGCTTTCATATGTTCCACTCCAACATACTGAGACATCTGGGCAACTTTCTCTTCCAGTGTCATTCGTTTCATCAGGTCTTGTACTCTTTTTTCAGGCGGGATATCCGGATCCAGATAAAGAGCTTCTTTTTGGGTACAACCGGCAATTGTCAGTATTGCCAGGATACAGAATAACAGGATTCTTTTCATAAGAAGACGTATAAAATTTGTTTTACCATGGTATTTTACGATTACCGGTAACAAATGTAGAAGCAGATACGTCTTCAGAAGGTTACTCAACAGCTATTAAACGTGCACAAATGTTCATTTTGCTAAATAATCACGAGGAGAAACGCCATAAAATTCTTTAAAAATACGACTAAAGTATTTAGGGTTATCAATGTCCACCTGTTCGGCCACCTCCGTAATACTAAGACCTCCCGCTAATAACAAAGAAGCTGCCTTGCGTAAACGAATCATCCGGATAAATTCAGTAGGAGCCTGTCCGGTCAGGCTGGTAATTTTATTATATAGCAATGTACGACTCATAGCCATTTCACGACAAAGCAAAGTTATATTCAAATCAGAGTTATCTATATTTTCCTCTACGAACTGCATAAACTTTTGCATAAACTCGTGGTCCACTTTATTATTTAGTTCTGCTGCATTATCATTCTTCAACTCATTTAACCATCTTTTCTGTAATGTTTGCTGTTCTTTAAATATAGTATGAATCTTTGCTTTCAAAACCTCTTTATCAAAAGGTTTGGCAATATAATCAATTGCACCTAACCGCACGCCTTGCAATACATTTTGTGGGTCAGTCAGTCCGGTAACCAGGAGAAACGGGATATGAGACGATTTTATATTCTCTTTCACCTGCCGGCAAAACTCAAATCCGTTCATTCCCGGCATCATCACATCCGAAATAATTAATTGGGGCTGGAATTCATCCATATACTCTAATGCTTCTCTTCCATTGGTAGCCAATTGAATCTGATAGAAAGGTTGTAATGACATTTCCAGATAGCGCGCCATCTCCGGATCATCTTCTGCAACCAGTATTCGTGGTCTTCCCTCCTCTTCGTCTATTTCGGTCATTGTTCCGGGTAACTCCGTGTTAGAAATAATGATTTCTCCTTCTACTTCCTGATACTGTAATGGAAAAATCAGATTAAACTCAGTCCCCACACCAGGCTTGCTTCTGAATGAAATTTTTCCTTTATGAATTTTCACAAGAGAACCAACCAGTTTAAGACCAATTCCACTTCCAATTTCCTCTGAGTTAACGGCATTCTCCGCTCTGAAAATATGTTTAAATACCATTCGCTGGTCACGTACCGAAATCCCGATACCCGTATCCCGCACCTGTAAATACCAGTTCGCATTGTCAATAGTGGATGAAACCGTAATACAACCTCCATAAGGAGTATATTTAATGGCATTGGATAACAGATTATCAACAATACGGGAGATTTTTTTCTTATCAAATAAAACAGATTGTTTTATCATTTCACCGGGTTCATACTCAATTACAATCATTTTATTTCCAGCTACCAACCGGAAGGAATCAAGCCGGTAACGTATAAATGCATCTACATCCTGACGGGATAGAACCAGACGGGTAGCATTCAGAGATATTCGTTGGAAATCAAGCAGCTTTTCTACAAAATGAGCCAGTTTCGCAGAATTATTAAGAGCCATTTGCAGTAAGTTGGCACTTCGCCCTGTTAACTCGCTTTCTTTTTTCAAATCTTCCAGAGGTGCCTGAATTAAATTAAGCGGTGTTAGTAAATCATGGGCTGTAGTAATAAAGAAGTCTACCTTACTCTCAGTTTGTCGTTCCCTTTCACGTGCCTTTATTACTTTATAGATGTAATAAAAAACTAATAAAAGCAACCCTGTATAACATATTTTAGCCCAGACTGTAAGCCACCATGGTTGTCCAATCTGGAGAACTATGGAGCGTATAGGTTGTTGTACTCCATTGATAACCGCACGGACATAAAAAGTATATTTACCAGGCATCACTCGCGAATAAGAAGCAATATCAACAGACGAGGGATGTGACCAATCGATATCGTGCCCCTCCAGATAATACGAATATTGGGTTTTACCGGGAATCTCAAAATTAGGTGCTGTAAAATGAAAGGATATGAAATTCTGATTATATGCCAGTTTTATTTCACGGGTATAAAATATAGATTCTTTTAAAGGAGTTCCGGGGGTATCCGGATAAACAGGCATATTATAAAGATCAAATTGATAGATAAGGGTATGGTAAGAATCTTTTACAACAGCTTTCTCCAAGGTAGAAGGGTCAAATAAAATAGCTCCATCCGAACTCCCTAACAATATTTGTCCATTCCTGCAACGATAATAGGCATTTGCATTAAACTGATCGGATAAAAGCCCATCCTGTTTATCAAATACATCAATCTTTCCGGTAGCAACCTGAAGACGGTTTAGTCCTTTTTCAGTAGCAATCCATATCTGACTTCCATCCGGTATAATTCCATATATATAATCAGATGAAAGTCCATCTTTACGAGTATACTGCCGGATAGAATCATTGGGTATATCATAATAATACAAGCCATAGTTCTGGGTACCTACCCAATATTTACCCTCTCCGGCTTTCGCTATAGTAGGAACAGTTTTAGTGACAGGAGTCGGAGTAATCTCATATGTCTCTTTATTGAAAAGAAAAAGCCCGTTAAGTAGTCCCACTAAAAGATGGTCTTTTCCGTAGGTTTCAAAACAACTTATACGTCCCATATCAATTCGCTGTGTGCGCCCGGTTACCAGGTCATGATAATTAGCCTCTCCCATATGTCCTCCAAACCAAAGCTTATTCTCATCACGGAAAATAGCATAAATATAGTTTGATGCAATAACAGATGTCGGACTACCGGCTGTAAATCGATCAACACTTTCTGTTTGTTTATTGATTCTTGCTACTCCAAAAGTATATCCTCCTGCCCAGACATTTCCCAAACCGTCTTCACAAAGTGTCAGAATATCCACCCCTTTCTCGCTTAACCGGTCACTATTAAAATAATTTTTCCAACGACCGGTTTTCCGGTTATGATAACTCACTCCATTACTGGTTCCAAACCAGAAATCTCCATCCGAATCTTCCAGTACAGCATTTACCATATTATCAGCAATAGTCTGGGTATTACCCGGCTGATGCACAAACCACGAAAAATCCTGCCGGGAAGGCTGCTGGAAAGAAACCCCTTCATGATAAGTGGCTACCCATAAATTACCATTCATATCTACACCTAGTCCACGCACATTATTAGAACAAAGGGGTGAAGGCTCGTTCTCATCGTAATAATAATGCTTACATACTTCTCCTGTTTTTTTATCCAGAATATAAACCCCAGCCAAATCCACACCCACCGCAATATGTTCAGAAGTATATCCGATTATAGCCCGTACCGGCTTATCTGTATCTACAGATAAGCGGCGTAATGTACGCTCTTCTCCCGGAATGTAAAGGTAAACCCCTCCATCCAATGTACCGATAAACAGTTGTCCGGTAGCAGGTTCCAGGAATGTAGTAAGCACGATTTTACCAGGAAATAATTTACTGTTAACACGGATTTGATGTCCCTCTACCTTGCACAGTTAATAAGCCCTGACGGGTAGCTAAAAAATAGTCTGTGCCATTCGTTGTTACTGTATACAC
>JAJBTP010000453.1 GCA_020860805.1 Tannerellaceae bacterium
AATGTTAATGATTGGTTTTTTTCTATAAATTGCCGGGCTGAAGCAGTGAATGTTACAAATAACATCAAAATAAAAAGAAATTTTTTCATACGTTTTATCTTTATTGGCGTTTATAGATAAGTATAGTTTGGGTTTATTAATGGTCACGAATATACACTCCTAAAATGAAAAGAATAGAATGGCGGAGCATAAAGATTTATTGCAATATGTATTTTTTGATATATATCAAATTTTCAAGAAAGACACGCTGAATTCACAGATGAACCAGAAATACACAGAATCCGGGTTTATTAGTAAATTCAGAGTGCCTATATGCTTAATAATAAAGGACCGGATTTAAAACGTTATATCGAAGCCTCCCATAAAAATGGCTTTGGGCATATAGTAGCCTTCGCCTATGATTTGGTAACGGGCGGCTGTCAGATTTTCTCCTTTCAGAAATAGATTAAGCCCTTTTTGATAATCTCCGAACTGATAGGCTATTTTTGCATTCAGCGTAGTATAGTCTTCCTGAATATTGGGGTCTGTTGCGATGTAAAGCCCATGAATGGACTGTACATTCATGTTGAGTGTGAAACGGCCTGGTTTATAAGTGGCATTCGCTACAAATTTATGGGTAGGGGCAGCTATCAATGCTTTGTCTGTATGTAGATAACTGTAATTCATATTAAAATGGAGGTTATTCAATACCTGATAACGGGTTTCTAACTCAATCCCTTTGTTGATAAATCTGCCGACATTCAGGTTCAGGGGAGCACCATCTACCATACGGGTTTCTATCATATCTTTTCCGTCAATAAAAAAGCCGGTTAATTCGGTATATAGTCTACCATCCAGAAAGGATTGTCCGAAAGAGGCTTCATAGGTGAGCATACTTTCCGGGCGTAGGTCCGGATTTTGAGGATTGTAAAGATAAAGTTCCCGTAAATTCGGACTTCTGAATCCTTTGGACAGAGAGGCCTTCAAAACATTATTTTCTGTAGGACGGAAAGTTAACCCTGCCTGTGGTACCCACTCACTACCATAAGCCTCATTGTGTTCGAAACGTACACCGGCATTAATGCTGAGTTTACCGAATAAATCCTGTTGGGCAATCAGGTAAGCCGCTGTTTCGTTTATACTTCTGTCTATAATTTCACCACGGTTTCCATTAATACTGTCGTTCCATGCATGTCCCCCCCCAGTTTTTATAATCTACCCCAAGAGTAAAGGTATTGCCCGGTAGTAAACGAAAAGACTGGTAAACCAGTATGCCGGTATTATGATCGGATGAGTTAAACAAATAAAGACGTGGACTTTGGCCTTCCTGTGGATAATAACCATCGTTTACTTCGTGGTTTCCCCAGTTGTAAAAAAACCGGATAGCACCACTGGTTTTCCCAAAGTTGTTTTCCAGTGCATAAGAGGTTGTACCTCTTACTACATCTACCCAGTAATCTGTAACACGACGTTGTACAGGACCCGGATTTTCGGTATAAAATTTAGCGATGCTTACGTTACCTGTTAATTTCAGATTGTCATTGAGTTCATATCCTATTTTACCAAATCCGTTGGTAATATGGAAATCTGAATTTGCCTGGTGTCCGTCCGTCCGGTCATGGTTAAGAGAAACGAATGTACTTAGTTTCCCGGTTTTAAAACCGTTATTAAGCATGTATTTCTGGGTATTGTAGGAACCATACATAACCCGTGCCTGTGTGCGGCGTCCGTCCTGCTGCTGTGTACGGGTAATAATATTGACTACTCCACCCATGGCATTGGAACCATATAAAAGAGAACCAGGCCCCCGGATAACTTCTACTTTCTCTACATCAGAAGCTACATACGTATCCGGCAGGGAATGTCCGAAAATACCTGCCCATTGTGGTTGTCCATCGAATAGCATTAAGACTTTATTACCCTGGCCAACCCCACGAATATTTACTGTTCCGGCAGAACCATTGTTTACGCCAAATCCGGTAATTCCTTTTTCGGTCACAAACAATCCCAGTACATGCTGGGACAAAACGGGTAGGAGAGCTGATTCGCTACTGACTTCTATCTCTTCCCGGTTAATGACAGAAATAGATAACGGAACGCTATTTCTGTTTACGTTTATTTTATTAGCAGAAACGACTACCCCCTGTAGATTTACTACACTATCAATGGGTAGAGTATCTTCTGTAGCAAATAGTGAAGTAGTCAAACCTACTACGAGTAAACTGAGTAAATACTTTTTCATAAGATGTTAAATTAGTTTGTATGTTTATCTTTTTATATTTTCTGTGCTACTATTTTTTTTGAAACGTGTTACCGGTGGAACAAAAAAATAATACCGTTGTAGCAAAAGTGTGTATGAGATAGAGGTTGTTCGTTTTTTATAGAAATTAAAAAGGAGTTTCCTGTTTGAGGGTTTCTACATACGTATCTATGCGCTGCATCTCCTGTGGAATTTTAATTTGTTGTGGGCAGTGGGCAGCACAGATATTACAACCAATGCAATGACTTGCCTGCCGGAGTTTAGGCACACTACAATCATATCCAATCAGGAACTCCCGGCGTGCGTTCCGGTAGTTTTCATCGTGGGGACTTTTCAATATACGTCCGACACTGACACAACGGTTATAGTGGGCAAATACGCCCGGTATATCCAAACCATAAGGACAAGGCATACAATACTGGCATTCTGTGCAGGGTACATAATCTGCACTCAGCATAATCTCCGTTACTTCGTCAATCGCTTTGTATTCTTCTTCATTCAAAGGTATTAAAGGAGCGTAAGTACGGATATTTTCCTGTAGATGTTCCATATATACCATACCACTTAATACAGTCAATACATTTTCCGGTGTACCTGCATACCGGAACGCCCACGAAGCCGGAGTGTCGTCTATACGTAATCCTTTCAAAATGTTCATGGCCGGCGCTGGTATACGTGCTAGTCTTCCTCCAAGCAATGGCTCCATGATGACAGCAGGAATATTCCGTTTTTCGAGTTCTCCCAGTAGGTATTCGGCATTTACATTCCGGCCGCTTGCATGTTGCCAGTCAATATAATTTAATTGTATCTGTACAAAATCCCATTGAATATCTGATTGGAGTAGATAATCATATACTTTGACATCCCCATGGAATGAAAAACCCAGATTACGGATTCTTCCTTCTTCCCGCTCTTTTAATAGATAGTCAAGCAACCCGTTATCTTCAAAACGTTCTTTATGGAAAGGTATACCATCGCCTCCTCCTATGGTATGAAGCAGATAATAATCGATGTAATCGGTCTGTAAATACTGAAGTGAACGGTGATACATATCTACAGATTCTTTGAATAGCTCCTGTGGGGATAATCCTTGTCCGGCTAAACGATGATTAGACATTTTAGTTGCAATAAAATAGCTGTCTCTGGGATGACGGCTGAGGGCAATACCTGTTGCTTCTTCCGACCACCCACGTACATAGGGAGGAGCCGTATCAAAATAATTCACTCCGTGAGCAATAGCATAATCCACCAATTCATTGATAGCCTCCTGGTCGATTTCCTCTGTTCCTTCGGCAGTTGTCCGTAGCGGCCAGCGCATGCAGCCATACCCTAATAAAGAAACTTTATCTCCTGTATGTGGATTGATGCGATAGGTCATTTTATCTGTAGGAACTTCACCCCGGAAGTTACCACCGGTAGTATCCGGGTTTCCGGATGAGCAACCGTACAGGGCCGCTCCGGATGCAGCAACTCCTGTTCCTACTACTTTCAGGAAGTTCCTGCGATCCAATTTCCGGTTCACTTTCTGTTTCATTTTACCTGGTAATCTTTAAAAGGTTAGTTCTTGTTTAAGCAATTCCACATACCGGTTAATCCGTTGCATCTCTTTAGGAATTTCAATGCGTTGCGGACATTTCGATAAACACAGGTCACAACCGATACAATGATCGGCCTGCCGGAGTTTAGGTACGCTACGATCATAACCGACCAGGAATTCCCGGCGGGCTTTCCGGTAGTTTTCGTCCTGTGAGCTTTTTAATACACTACCTGCACTGACACAACGATTATAGCGTGCAAATACGGCAGGTATATCCAGACCATATTCACAAGGCATACAATACTGGCATTCCGTACAAGGTATATAATCTGACCGCAGCATAAGTTCCGTTACTTCTCCCAATGCTTCCAGTTCTTTTTCATTCACCGGAACCAACGGTGAATAGGTACGTACATTCTCCTGCAAATGTTCCATATAAACCATACCGCTTAAAACCGTCAGTATATGTTCCGGACTTCCGGCATACCGGAATGCCCAGGTTGCTGCACTATCTTCCGGACGTTCGGCTCTCAGGATAGTAAGCGCATGCTGGTTCAGCCTTGCCAGCCGGCCCCCTAATAAAGGTTCCATAATAACGGCAGGTACATTGTGTTTAACCAATTCACCATATAAATAAACTGCATTGGTTTCCCTACCTGTAGCATTTTCCCAATCAATATAGTTTAGCTGTATCTGGGCAAAGTCCCATTGAATATCAAGTGATAGCAGGTGATCAAATACAGCGATATCCCCATGATAAGAGAATCCCGGATTGCGGATGCGTCCGGCTTTCCGTTCACTAAGTAAAAGTTCCAGAATACCATTATCAATGAAACGGCTTTGGAAAGCTTCCATACCACCCATACCAATGCCATGTAACAGGTAATAATCGATATAATCCACTTGTAAGTCTTTGAGTGAATTATGATACAGAGCAATAGAAGGTTCCCGTCCCCGGACATCTGGTGTATCGGCAAAGTTTGACATTTTGGTAGCAATGAAGAACTTTTCACGGGGATGCCGTTTCAGAGCAATTCCGGTTGCTTTTTCCGACCAACCTCTGACATATACCGGAGATGTATCAAAGTAATTTACCCCATGTGCAATTGCATAATCTACCAGATCATTTACGGCATCCTGGTCAATTTCTTCTCCGTTACCATCAGTCCGTTGCCGTAAAGGCCAGCGCATACATCCATACCCTAATAAAGATACTTTATCCCCGGTATGTGGATTGTAACGATAAGTCATTTCACTTGTAGGTTGGCCGGAACCGTTTTTGCCGGCAGAGCGCAGAGAATTGGAATCACATCCATACAAAGCCGCTCCCGACACAGCAGCTCCGGTCCCTAATACTTTCAGGAACCGTCTGCGATTGATATCTTTATTTTTTGTATTCATTTTCTTATTTTTTTAAGGAGTTAAGAAGTAAGAAGTTATCAGTCGCGTTGCTCTTTAGAAGTTAAGAAGAATTTATTTCTCTCTATTCTTAACTTCTTTAACTTCTTACTTCTTTGACTTCTCATGTTATACCATTCGATGTCTCTGATTTCCTTCTACATATATGGCACTATAGGGACGTACGGGGCAAAGGTTTTCGCAGGCTCCGCAGCCGATGCAGCGTTCTGTGTCTACTGCGGGAATCGGTATATCTGAATAACCCTCTTTATTGGGTATCATCAGAATGGCATCAACCGGGCAATGACGTGAACAGTTGTCGCAGGTTACATCTTCACTATAAGCTAAACAACTCTCTTTAATCCACATCGCACGACCTATCTGGATAGCTGATTTTTCAGCTTTGGTAATGCGTTTGATGGCTCCGGTAGGACAGACTTCCGAACAACGGGTACATTCCGGACGGCAATAACCCCGTTCGTATGACATTTCCGGTTGCATCAGATTCATCAAATTACCCGACGGACGCAATATTTGATTCGGGCAGGCTGATATACATAACTGGCAACCGGTACAATGTTTAGCAAAATTGCGTTCGCCTTCACCCCCGGGAGGTATAATACGTGTTTCCCGTTGGCGGCTTTTTTTTATCTTCGATATCTGCCAATCCACCGTCTACATGCATTTGCACCTGTTGTGCTTTTATTACCGTACTAACCGCTAATAATGAAGTTGCAGATAAAAAAGTCCGCCGTGAATTGACTGTTGAGGTAGCTGCCGGTTCAATCACTGTCCCGGGCGTTACTTCCGGTGCTTTCTCTTTTTGCCGGCGATAGGTGTATTTCATTGCATTTTTATTGCATTTTTCCAGGCAATTCATACAGGTTACACAACGGCTATAGTCAATTTGCTGGTTTTTAGTATCGATACAAGCCGCTTTACAATTACGGGCACAGAGACCGCATTTATTACATTTTTCCGTATCAAATGCAGGTCTGAAAAAAGAATAGGATGATAAAAATCCCAGAATAGTTCCTACCGGACAAATAGTATTACAGTACGTCCGTCCGTGTTGCCAGGCCAGGAATCCGATACTAATAAGTGTTAGTATGGCTATGACAAACGACGAAATACTTTTTATCCATATATCCGTAGTATAAAAGGCATAACTATCGGCACGTTCTGCAAAATAAGCCAGGACGTTATTACCTAAGCGATAGAGAGGAGCAAATAGGTTGGATGCCATTCGTCCGTAAGCACTGTAAGGATCCAATAAAGCAAATAAAGAAGGTATAGTGGCTAAAAAAGCTACGATGAAAACTCCTAACATTCCATAACGTAACCATTTTTTGCCGGTGAAAATTTAAATCTGTTTTTCTTTTGTTTGTTGCCTACCCATGACACAGCATCCTGAAATACTCCTAACGGACAAATTACCGAACAGTAAATACGTCCGAATAAGAGGGTCAAAGCAATTAGCCCTATAACGATTCCGGCATTGAGAGCCAGCAGGGCAGGAATGAACTGGACTTTGGCAAGCCATCCGAACCAGGCATGTGTTATTCCTGTAAAGTCAAGGAATAGCAGGGTGATAAGAGCAAATGTGATAATTGCAACTGTTACTCTGATTTTTTTAAGCATAAATATATAAGTTGTTTGTAAGCATTCTGATTTTCTGCGGCAAAAATGATTATTTATTTTACCGGTTCCTATCTCTTTAGTACCAACGTGACAAAAAAGCCGCTCAAAGCGATAAACTACCGGATAATATAACAATCCTCCAACTATACGGAAAAAATAAAAAAACATACACAACCTACACGCTTC
>JAJBTP010000514.1 GCA_020860805.1 Tannerellaceae bacterium
GCATAACAAATAGCTTAATTTAATACGCGCAAAAATATGCAAAGATATAGTTTGACGGCTGCTAATCTGTTGGCCGGTAGTTTACTTCCTTTACTGGCAACACCTGTAGAAAAACCAAATATAATTGTAATTCTGGTGGATGATTTGGGATATGCAGATCTTTCCTGTCAGCGGGTAGCTACTGATATACAGACACCTCATATTGATAAATTACTGGATGAAGGAATCCGGTTTACTAATTTTTATGCGAATTGTCCTGTCTCTTCTCCCAGCCGTGCTTCTTTATTAACCGGGAAGTTTCCGGATAGGGTTGGTGTTCCCGGCGTGATTCGTACCCATCCGGAAGATAGTTGGGGGTATTTGTCTCCCGAAGCGATTCTGCTGCCGGAAGTACTTAAACAAGCCGGTTATCATTCTGCTTTGATTGGTAAATGGCATTTAGGACTGAAAACTCCTAACACCCCCTCAGGAACGGGGTTTTGATTTTTTTCATGGTTTTTTAGGAGATATGATGGATGATTATTATACCCATTTACGCTGGGGCATAATTATATGCGCAGAAACCAGGAAATAATTAACCCGCAGGGCCATGCTACGGAAATTTTTTCTGATTGGGCTATTGATTATATTCAGGAAAGGGCTAAAGAAGAAAACCCGTTTTTTCTTTATCTTGCTTACAACGCACCTCATACCCCTATCCAGCCTCCGGTTGAGTGGCTGGAAAAAGTAAAAAAGAGAGAATCCGGTATGGATGAAACCCGTGCAAAAATAGTTGCTTTAATTGAACATCTGGACGAACAGGTGGGCCGGGTATATACTTCTTTGGAGGAAACCGGACAGTTAGAAAATACATTGATTATTTTTACTTCCGATAATGGCGGATAGGTAGATGCCGGAGCCAACAACCAACCCTTCAGAGGAGCTAAAGAAGATATGTATGACGGAGGAATTCATGTCGCAGGGGGTATATATTGGAAAAACCGTATTCAACCTGTGGTCCGTGATAACTTTGTTATGTTGATGGATATTTTTCCAACCGTTTGTGAAGTGGCCGGAGTTTCTGTTTCGCATCCGGTAGATGGAATCAGCATTTTACCTTTATTGGAAGGAAAAGAACAACAAACAGATGAACGTATGGTGTTTTGGGTACGCCGTGAAGGTGATTTCCGGTATGGTGGTAAAGCTTACTATGCAGCCCGTTATAAAGAACATAAGTTATTACAGAATACACCCTGGGAACCTCTGCAATTTTTTCATATCTCCCAGGATAAAACAGAACAAAATCCCTTATCCGACCGGACATCCGGTATCTATGTAAAATTATTTGAAGGAATGATGGAACACATTCGCTTATCCGGTTCCGTTCCTTTTCAACCACCTTTAAAATAAGAGTCAATATTAAATATAAAAAGAGGATACATACAATACATCCTCTTTTTATATATTAATCGGCGTTATCTGTTCAAAGGGGCTGTATCACTACAATCCCAAATGAAGAAAGAAATAAATCATATAATTTGTAAGTTATTATAAGTTCGGACCTTCTCCCCATTGCGGAGCACCCTGATCCTGCCAGATTCTTTCAGAGTTTAATATTGTACCGGAACCTACAGTATAACCTTGTTCCTGATAGGATTCCAGTAGAATATTATACATCAAGTCAGTAGGGGATGGTTGGCTTAAAGCCATTCGGCGTGGTATAGCTGAAGCGGGAATCAGATTCTCTGAATAGTCTTCACGGGGGAAAATAGATGAATTAAAAACAGGCACCCCTGAACGACGGGCTGTTGTAAACATATCAATTGGTTGCATAAAGAAATGAAACATCTGTTGAAGATATACTTTTTCCAGATTTTCTAATGTAGAACCATTTAATTGATAATCTGAATTTGACATCATGACATCTATTTCTCCATCTTTCACATCTATTACAACTTCATGCTCGTCATAATTATAAGTAGTTCCATAATAAGGGATTTTATTCATGCGAGCCAACCGGTCATATTCTTCTACTGATGCCCGTAAGGCCCGATTAAAGTAGTGTTGTGCTGTTTCCGGAACCTCAGCTCCTAATAAGGCAAATTCAGCCAGATAAAGATTCACTTCTGCTGTAGTCATATACATACCCCACCAGGGTGCATTTTCCGTATCCTGAATAACTGTTCCATCATCAGGGGCAGTTTTCAAAGTAAAATCAATACGTCCATAAATCATCTCTTTCTGGAATTCTGAAAAAGGATAGTAAGTAATATTTTCTAACTGGCATTGTGTTTCATAACTGAACCAATCTCCATAAGTACCAGCTTGTTGACCGGCATTAAATACCAAAGGAAGTCCCTGATAGCGAATCCATGGCTCACCGGCACCTTTCCAATTGTCAAAAACATATTTACCATCACTGTTAATACTATATTCAATATTTTCCATAATATAATGAGGAATATCATTTATTCTACCTGAATTCATAAATGCTTCTACAATTTTAGAATTCCAGTCATTTTTTCGGAAAATAAAACGTACTCTTGGATCACGGTTATTAACCATGAAATCAATAACTGTTTTTGAACCACCAAGAGATCTTAGAACATCATTTTCCCAGTGATAAGCCCAATCATTATTTTTAGAATTCTCACTAGCTTTATTAAATAAAAAGTCTTCCCTTTCTCCATCTAAAACACCCACTTCAGCCTGTACAACTTCTTTAACGATACTGAACGCTTTTTGTTTATCCTGAGAAATTAAACGGGCTGCAATTTTTAACTTTAAAGAATTAGCCAATTTAGCCCAGTTTATTGCATTTCCTCCGTAAACAGGGTCTTGACCCGCAGTAATTTCAATGGTATTACTGGTCAATATTTTAATATCTTCATCCAGATTTGTTAACCATACATTATAGAGATCACTAACTTTATCATATTTGGGTGTTAATGTACCTCCGTGTGCTGCCTGGGCTGCTTCTGTATAAGTAATATTACCAATAAAGTCACTGTCAAATATTCCCATATATACACATAGGATATCAACACATGCTTTATAACCTGCATATATTTCTCTTTCTTCTTCTGTCATTTGAGAAAGTACGTATTCCAGTTCATTGGCGTATTTCAATACATCAATGCACTTAAAGCTTTGTAAAGGAGCTCCATTTGTTAAAGTAGAAGTAATTCCATTAAACGGTACAGCCATTTGTATCCACTGGAATATTTCAGAAGCATTATAAAACCAGTAGGTATAGCCTGATGGCTCAAACTCCAGAATAGCCTGAGAAAATAAAAAACTGGGAGTTCCTGTTGTTATAGCGGCAGGATCCTGATTTAATTCGGCAAAATCATCCCGACACCCAGTGCTAAAGAACAGCACAGGTGCCAAAAGTAATGTCAATATAGATTTATATTTATTCATCATGTATCTTTTTAATATATTATTATCTATAGAAATTATATATCCCTTAAATTTAGAATGTTGCATTGATGGTAAATGTAAAGCTGGAAGTAACCCCCTGATAAGAGCGTGAGCGGAACTCTGCTGCTGCCGTACCACCTATCGATTCCGGATTTTGTTTATCCGGCATAGTATTTACAAGGTACCCCAAGTTATGTCCGGCTAAAGTTAGATTCATATTTCTGGCTTTTAGTTTTTGACATATAGTAGATGGCATCTGGTAAGTTAGTGATATATCACGCAGAGCTATGTAGTTTAGTTTCTTTACCCAGGTGTCAGAGACGACTCCATAATCACGTCCGGACATAGTCCAGGCATTATTGTAGTAAGTCCATGCAGAGGCATGTGTAGGTTCTATAACTCCCTGATTAATTAGTTCCAGATAGGATTGTCCGGCATCAGATACACCACCAGAAGTAACTGTATAAATACTTCCATTAGCCTGGGTAATCTGTGTTCCTGCAGGGATAATACCATTGGGTATTACACCATCATTATAAGTAAGTCCATCATATTGAGATGTCCAGGTAAGACCTCCATAACCGGAACGCCCATTAAGTGAGTTTTCAGTGAGCCCATATGCTGTTCCATAGCGCGAACTATAAGAGGCTACATATCCACCAAAACGCATATCCAAACCTACATACAAAGACCAATTTTTATAAGTAAGGTTAGTTGATACTGAACCAAGAAAGTCTGGAACCATAGAACCGATTTCTACAATTTCTTCTTCATTACGATAATAATGAGCCCTTCTTGACGAATCAGTCCATACTAATATAGGAAGCCCTGATTTTTCATCATATTTTACCTGGCTATCAGTCATTAGAGTTCCATAGGAGGAACCCACTTTGGCAACGGAACCGATACGATAGTTACCATATGTCGGATCTCCGGCCAATAAAATATAGTCAGCTACATTTTCATGTAAAGAAATGATTTTGTTATCATTTTTTGTATAAGTGAAATTAATATCCCATTCCCAGTCTTTGGTACGGATAGGGGTTGTACTAATGGCTAATTCGATACCTTTATTCTGAATATTACCGGCATTGATTAGCTGTTTAGTAATACCTGACTGGTAGGGGACTGAAATATCCATGATTTGATTTTTAGTATTTTCTTTATAATAGGTCAAATCAATACCAAAACGATTATCTACAAAACGCCAGTCTAAACCAACTTCCCATGCATTTTTCCGTTCAGGTTTCAGATTCTGATCATAAAGAGTTGTGGGAATTTCCAGACCATAATAATTGCTGCTACCGTAGGTGGAATTATTTACAGAATATGCGGTATTAATAATGTAAGGAGTAGTATCATTTCCAACCTGTGCCCATGAACCACGGAACTTTGCAAACGATATCCATTCCGGTAGCTGTTCTCTAAATGTATTGGATACTAACCAGGAACCGTTAACAGAAGGATAAAAATAAGAATAAGAACCATGCTTATCGCTGTATACCAATGTTGAAGACCAGTCATTCCGTCCGGTTACATCCAGGAAAATCTGATCTCTCCAACTTACTCCTGCCTGAAAAGCAACGGATAACATTCTTTTAGTATCAGCAATTTTAGCAGTATATTCTGGTGTTGATTTTGAATTAGCGATAAAAAATTGATTATAAGCAATTAATCCATCTTTTGTTTTCATTTCCTGTTGCTGAAGAAAGTTATTATAATACTCTCCACGTAAAAATCCGCTAAAATTCCAGTCGCCAACTGTTTTATCCACTACAAAATTAGCATTTAGATTTGTTTGTTCTTTGGTATGTAATTTCATTTCATACTGTCCCCCTTCTCCTCCGTAGCCTGAACCCCGTTCTTTACCTTCATAACGTGTATAATAATGGTTGTAATTGCCTTCAATATTAAAACGTAACCAATCCAGTAATTCAATATCCAGTTTAACTGAAGGACGTACAGACGTTTCTTTCTGAGTATATTCATTTTCGTAGAGTCGCCACCAGGTACCTGTTCCGGGCATACTGCCATATTCATCTCCGTAATTATTATTGGCTTCGCCTCCATGAGGTCCTTTATATTTATCTCTTCCGTAGTTTACATCATATATACGTCCCCAATTTGTGTCAATAAAATTTTCTCCAATATTGGGGGATGGATTTTTAGGCATAGAGTTCGTGAATGCCATACTAATATCCAATGTTGCCTTGTTGGTGATTTTATGAGATACTTTTCCGAGGAATGACAAACGGTCGAATGTATTATTTACAGTGGTACCGGTTGCATGTTTATAGGAGAGGGAAGTATAAAAGGTTGTTTTTTCATTACCTCCACTAACCGCTACATTCGTCGTAGTATTAAAACCTGTTTGATAGGCATCTTTGAAATTATTTTTTTGTGGACTATATGCTCTGTAAGTCCCATCATAATATTCAATTTGCCGACCGTCAAATGCAGGCCCCCAGTTCATACTCTCGGCACCTATTAATGTTGGATTGCCGGCACTGTTTAAATAAAACTGGCGTTCATTATCAAATGAATAAAAATTGCCGTTGGCATCTATCTCACCATAATCAACAAAACCAGCAATTGTACCATTCCCAAAAACATTTTGTAATTTAGGAGATGAAGTTACTTTATCTATGCCTAAAGTCTGAGAAAACTGGATTCCTACTCCCTGACCAGATTTACCACTTTTGGTAGTAATAACAACTGCACCATTTAGTCCACGTGAACCATACAAAGCTGTAGCAGCAGCTCCTTTTAATACGGAAACCGTTTCAAAATCCTGTGGATTGAGGTTTTTCAATTCGTTTCCATAATCATTGGCATGGCTGCTATAATCCGGATCGCCTTCTTTAATTCCATTATCTAATATGACTCCGTCTACTACATAAATAGGTTGATTATTTTTTTGTAGTGTAGAAGCACCACGAATCTGAATTTTGGTTGAACCGAATAACCCACCATCGGAATTAGAGATTTCAAGACCCGCTACTTTTCCTTGCAAAGCTGCAACTGGGTTAATTAGATTACTGTTTAATTCATCTCCTTTTAACTCTTTCATAGCGTAACCCAATGACTTTTCGGAACGCTTGATACCTAGTGCCGTTACAACAATTTCGTCTAATGCTTGTGTATCTTCGGAAAGTTTGAGGGAAAGACGGGGTTGTCCTGTGTAAGTTAATTCCTGGGTGATGTATCCAACATAGGAAATCTGGATTACATCTCCATTTTTCACTTCACTGAGACTAAAATTTCCGTCTAAATCAGTGACAGTGCCGTTCGTGGTTCCTTTAATGATAACTGATGCCCCAATAACAGGACCGAAGTCATCTGTTATTGTTCCGGTTACTTTTCCATCCTGTTGGATAGCATGTGTGTTAGGATTGACCGGTGCAGGTTGGGCTAGCATACTTCCGGAGAAGCATAAGGTACCTGCCAACAACAATAAGCTGATAGGTCTTAAGTCTTTAAACATAATTGATATTTAATTAAACAATAAAAAATCTATTTCTCTTTTCTGATTTAAGATTTATACTTTTACTTGTATTCTTTTTTAG
>JAJBTP010000314.1 GCA_020860805.1 Tannerellaceae bacterium
AAGGATTTCAGGCTATGAGCCAGGATACCGGAGACGAACTCAACGGACGGTTTACTACTATCCAGATGAACACTGTCGAAATTAAAACGATGATGGGCGATATGAAAGGTTTATCCCTGATTTCTATAAATCATCTGGCCAATATAGAGAAGAATACATATCAGCTCCACGGGATGGCTGAGGATCTTAGTGCAATCAAAAAGAACTTGAATAATCTATGAAAGTAACTCTTAACATAAACGGAAAGGATGCCCTGAAAACATGGGGTGTTTCCCTGGAGAGTGGAGCATTAACAGTTCTGCTTACCCCTGCACCGATGAAGTCTTTTGTAGAAAATAAATCTCCGTTACTTCACGGGAAAGAAATTTATCCGGTAGAGCCCCGGGTGGATGAAAGAGATATTCAGCTTTCGATAATTCTATCAGCCCCGGACCAGTCTACTTTCTTAAAATACTATTCAGAATTTTTGGAGGAGTTACAGAAAGGAATAATCGAAATGCAGGTAATCTGCGGAGGTATGAATACAACCTACTATTTCACCTATGTAAGCTGCCAGACGTTTAACCAGATGAATTTACGTCTGGCTAAATACGTTCTTCGTTTAAATGAACCTAACCCTACAAACCGGATCAAAGGATGATTACGATTTACGACAAAACAGGTGAGGAAATTATTCAGATACCGATAACTGAACAATCGACCCGTAAGTATCAGTTAATGGAAGAGAATTATGTCCTTCTTGTTTTTTCTCTTCGACAGTATATAGTCTTTAAGAAAGGAATTTACATTGTTTATGAAGAAACTGTTTTCCGCATTTTCCGGAATGTTTACCCGGAGCAGGACACTAAAAAAGGTGGCTGGAAGTATGAAATATACTTTGACGGTGCCGAAGGGTATCTACGTAAATACAATATTTTCTACCGTAAACAAGGAGTTCAGGAGGTTGTATTTAGCCTCACCACGAATCTGTTTACGCATGCTCAGGTAGTCGCTGATTGTATCAATTATGAGTTGGGAACAAGTGGCTGGATCGTTAAAGCAGTTTCGGAAGAGTTATCCGGATCAACGAAACTGATATCATATAAGGGTGAGAAGCTGGATGAAGCCCTTACCCGAATCGCTGAGACATTTGACTGTGAATGGTGGTTAGAGGTAAACGGTGAAACGGTTCATATCTGTTTCGGTAAACAGGAGTTTGGAACGGAGGAAGAGTTTAAAGTTGGTGATGTCGTTTCCTCTATTCCTCGTCGTAAAGGTGACGATAGCAATTATGGAACCAGGTTCTTTTGTTACGGGTCAAACCGGAACCTTTCTTCCAGTTACGGTCAGGTACCACAAGGTGGAACAACGAATCACATTTCCGAAATTCGCCTGCGGCTGCCGGATGGTATTCCTTACATAGATGCCTGGGATAATCTGGCGGAGGAAGACATCATCCATCAGATTGCGTTCTTTGAGGATATTTACCCCAAGAACACTGAAACCATTACCGGGATTGAAACCGTAAAGCGGAATATCGAAAATAGCAGTGAAAAGTTTGACGCGTATGTAATGGTGGTGGCCGGTACTCCCTTTACTCCGGATGATATGATCGAAGGCCAAACACTTGGATGCTATTTTGAATCCGGAGATCTTCAGGGATGGAAATTTGAGTTGTACGTTAATGAGAAAAATTTTGATAAAAAGTTTGAAATCATCCATCAGACACTGGGGGAGGGGGATAGCCAGATTATTATACCGAATGCAAGCCTTTGCTCTAAGCCCGGAGATCAGTTTATTCTAACTGGGGTTAATCTTCCGGAAGAGCGTATCCGGGAAGCGGAGGAGGAACTACTCAAAGCAGCTAAAACATGGGCTATCAAAAACAGCCAGGATACTGATGTGTATGACTGTCCGACGAATCCTGTGTATTGTGCTACACATGATAAAGAGTATGAAGTTGGCCAGAAAATTCGTCTTATAGATGCCCGGTTCGGAAATGAGGGTAGATTATCCCGTATTCAGGGATTTGAGAAAAAGTTATATAATCCCTATATCGCGACTTACACCGTGGGAGATAACACTGCTTATTCCCGGTTAGCTTCTATCGAAAGTGACATCAAAGAGGCTCAATATGCAGACCGTTTAGGAGTGAATGGTGCAGGTGTGTACCTTATCCGGAGTAAATACGATGCAACTACTCCGACAGATTACAATGCTTACTCCGCTCTCCGTTCCAGCGTAGAATATCTGCATAAGAACCGGATTGACATTGCTCAAAAGCTACTTACTTTTTTGGAGGGTGCCAAGTTCGGAGATTTCATTTCGGGACCGCTTGGAGATGGCGCATACATTGACAACCATGGAAACGGGGAAATGACTTCCCTTACTCTCCGGGCGTTTCTGGAAGCTCCTGAGTTCCGGTACAACCGGATACAGGTAGTAGGAGGTGAACTTTATGCAACCAATGGTTCCCTGATCTCAGACGTACAGGAAGAGGATGGCAGTTATCTGATCACACTAAAGATTGAGGAAGGTGACCACGTGCCGTTTATGGTAGATGATATTCTACTGGGTAGCTATCTGCAACCGGATGGCTTTTTCTCTTCTTACATGCGGATTATTCACATTGATGATGCAGCTCATACCATTCGTTGTGTCCTTGGTGAGGATTCAGAAGTACCGGGAGGTATTAACCGGCCTCCGGTTCCATTCATGAACCTGGTACAATATGGAAACTTTACCGATAAAACCCGGCAGAGTTCTATCCGGATATCCAGTAAGGATAAAGTGATCACTATGCTGGATGGGGTGAATACTTACATCACCGGAAAAGAACATATTACTTTTGGAGTAGGGGCAGCAAAGAATTTTCCATTGGACGAAAACCTTCCAATTAATTGGGGGCAGTCCTATCTCTATGCCCGGGGAATTGCGGCACAGGATTTAATCCCGATTGATTATCAGGGTAAAGTTCAGCAGAAAATTATAGACCGTTCGCTGTGGAGTTTTGAAATTGCTACTTCTGAAGAACCATATCTCTGTAACGGTATAGAGATACATGAAGTTTGGCATAATTCATGCAAATACCAATGTATAGTAAATGAGACAACGGAAGAACCCCGGTGGAACTCCAAACATTGGGTACTCATATCGGGGGATACCCGGCTCACAATGAAAGTAGAAAGTTCCGAGGGGCTTCTTTTCCGGCCTTCCGGGCTTAATACTACACTAAAAGCAACGGTGTATATGGGTAGCAATGACGTCTCCTCTGATATTGAAGATATAGACTGGTCATGGAGCCGCGATAGTGGGAATGTGATATCAGATACAGCCTGGAACGCAGCTCATGCTTCCAATACTAACACAGTAACTCTTACCCTTTCCGATATGGGGGATAACTGGATTGAGAACCGGAGTGTGAAATTTACCTGTACCGCTTACGTGCGGGATGGGGATATAGTAGACAGTATTAATCATGCAATTACTTATAACTTATGATTGAAGGAGGAACTAATTTATATGCTCAATATGAGGCGCTCAGTGTAACAAAGTCAATGACTTTTGACGGAGGCTCTACAAAGCAGGTATATTATGCAGAGAGCAAACAATACATGCCTGACAGAGAGTTAACACCGTTTACTCTTCAACCTGTAATTATTATCTCTGACCCTGACGGAATCATCCCAACCGGAGATAAAGCAGGCAGCCTGTCTGCAGTCCGTTGGTTTGTGGGTTCAACGGATGCCGCGAACCAGATAACATCACTGAATCCCGATTATACACTGGGGGCAAAAGGAGCATTAATTGTACATAAGAATGTTCCCCAGGAATCTCCTCTCACTCTGATTTTTGAAGGTGAATTTTACGACACGCGACGAATGAGCAGTGTGTTTATTGATATGGCGGTACAGCTTACAACCACCTCGAATGCAGAAAGCGCAGCGGGTCCAACTCTTTCAATTGACCGTCCCCGGGCCTGAAGGTATAATCCGCTAAAAGGAACAGGCAATCAAACTGTTTCCTGCCAGCTATTTCAGCAGGGGGAAGAGATACCGGACACTAATGCCCGGTATTGGTGGTATGTGGTTGAGGATGGAAAAGAAAGGTTAGTTGGTTCAGATGAGTTGGATTTCTTTTATGTCTCTGGACAGAACACGAAGAAACTTACCATTAATCCGGAATACGTATCTAAGATGCTTTTCCGCTGTAAAGCGGAATATTATGAGGGTACAGTTCCTACATCTCCTACGGATACAGCCGCGGAAGCGGAAACAAAATTCAGAAGGAGATATCCGAAAAGTCTTTACATCAAAGTAAATGTAAGAACCGGGGAAACTGTTTTAGCAACTACCTCAACAATCAAAGCGGAGGCGATTGTAGGAACAAAGACGGGGGTGATCGGTAACCCGGAGCAGTTTTTTCATATACGTTGGTACCGCAATACACTGACCTCAGGTTCGACAGATATGCAGATCGGAAGGGGGGTAGCTCTATCGGTGGATCGTGCTACTCTCGGTTTAGGTGTATCAGAACGCCCACGGCTTATAGCAAAAGCTGAGGAACATGATCCTTATATGGCTCTTACAGATAAGGAAGGTAACATCCTTACAGATGAGAATGGAAATATACTTGTAGGATTTTAAATATTATACTATGGCATCATTCATGTACGTATTGGTAACAAAAGAGAATTTTGAAAAGCTGGGAATAGAAGGCTTTCGGAATCAGGTAGGTGGATATTACCTACTCAATCAAAAAGATTTCAGCGGAACTCCCGGAGGAACCCTGTGGGAAAAGGTTTCCGCCTATAATGGTATAATCGTTTCCGATGCGGAAGCAAAACAACTTAAAGCCGGAACACTGTCACCTCCTTCACTTCCGGATGTGGAGAAAGTAGAAGAGGCTGAAAGTTCGGAGGTGGCTGCTTCCGGGGAAGTAAATTCTAATATAGGTACCAGTTCCGAGGATTCAATCCAGGAACAAAAGAGAAAAAGTAAAGGAACACGGTCTGAAAGAGATAAAAATCAGAAGGAGGAAAAAGTATGAGTATAGCTCAAGGATTTGAAACAATAACCGCAATAATTGACAGTGACCAGATATCTTCGTCACTTCATGCGACAAAGCCGCTCACCCAGTATCTAAAAAAGGATACATCCGATGTATCTCCGGATTGGACTGTTGCAGCTAACCAACCAGTGATTTATGTCCGGGCAAAGAGTCAGCTTGAAATGACACGTAAGCCGATTATTGCAGGTACCGAGAAATGGTATTACAATGATACTCTGATTGTTTTTGATACAGTAGGGAAATCTACCTCTCCGGCGGGATTATTCCAAAAGGAAAGTTATGATGATGGAGGCGTGGAAGTGCCGGCACTGAGGATTATTGGTAACCTGGCATCCACAACAAACACAGATTCAGATAGGATCGGTTTTTCCGGGCAGGTTGATATTGGAACAATTAAGACAGAGGTTTGTCCGGAAATAGATATCCGGCTGGAAGAAACCGTCGGAGACCCTTACGAAGGGTTTATTGAGGCCAGCGAGGGAGGTGTGATTGATGATAATACGGACGAAATCACCTGTAAAGGTATTCTCTATAAAGGAGGTGCGGAAGTGGCCACCGGAGTGACTTATTATTGGTATTTCCAAAAGGAAAATGACTGGACTCTAATTGAGAAGTTTAATGGGAAGCAGACTATTACTGTCATTGAGGAGGATATTGATGGTGTGTTAGGTGTTAAATGTGACTTTTATTATGGTGGTTCAAAAGTGACTTCTACAACCCGGCAACTTCATGATGAAACAGATCCGTTAATTGTATCTGCCAATCCCAACGGGCCTACTCAACTCAAGAGTGGTGAAAGTGTGAAATTTACCCCGAAAGTAATCCGTAGAAGTAATGCACAGGAAGTAACCGGATATTCTTTCTCGTATGCCCTTTACGATGCTAACGATAGCAAAGTGGGCGGAGATAGTTCTGGCTCTTCGATTACTATTGATTATGCGACGGTACTGGCCAATAGAAGTACAAAATTGTACATCTCAGCTAAAAAGTAAGTATATGGGTACTATTACAGCATTTGAACAAATTACAGTGGCGGAACAGGGGGATCCGGGTCCATTGTTTTATCCTGCCGGGATATGGAGTCAGCAGGGTAAGTATTCCCGGACGAAAGATGCCTGTCCCTTTGTGCTCTATGACACCGGAAATCCTTCTACTTCGTTTTATTACTTTCTCACAAAAGAGGGTACCTATTCTTATGATAAAGACAAGGACAAAGCTGATTTCGGTAATCCTCCGGAAAGTGCCGGAGTTAATGGTATATGGAGGCAATTAACAAATCATCAGCATGTATTTACTCAATTCCTGATGGCGAACCATGCTTTACTTGCTGGAGCCGTAGCCTACAATAACCAGATGTTTAGCCAGCTTGGAACGATTAATGGTACTGCCAGTAGTGCTTATACATCTACTAATTTTATACCTAATCTTTTACTGGATTGGGCGAAAGGTGTTCTAAAATGTAATAATGCAGAGATTAGAGGGCATGTAGAAGCAACATCTGGTTCTTTTACTGGTGAAATTAATGCTCATTCTGGTTCTTTCTCGGGCTATATAAAAACTCCTTTTTCTATGATTTCCGAGTCTGATGCTGTATTCTCTGGAGGTAAATATTTATTGAAAAAAGATTTGAATTTAGAATGTGGAGTTTGTACTGTCGTGTTTCCTAATGATAGTTCGTACATAGGAATACATGTAAAATTGTACAACTATCATTATATATATACATTAAATGGATATACAACTAAGGTAGAGTCGGAGGGAGGTGGATATCTGTATGGTACTTTGACAAATTCAGATATTATTGATAGAAAGTCTCATCCAACATCTATATCGTTCGCTTCCTATATGGTTGAGTTCATAGCAATTCCTCCTGTTTTGACAGGAAGGAAATGTGATTGGTTGGTGATTAAC
>JAJBTP010000010.1 GCA_020860805.1 Tannerellaceae bacterium
ATTAATAGGAGGAGGCGGATTCTATATCTGGTATAGTTCTTCTTCTGTTTGTGAAGAATATAAACGGACTATTATTGCCCCTTTTGCAGAAAATCTGGTAGAAAATGGCATTTATAGTCCTACCGAAGGAATACAGGAGTCTACTTTTTTAAAGAGTAATTTATATCAAACACCAGACCGTTATAACAGTGAGGATTTAATAAAAGGAAAAATAGGACAGACCTCTATTCTTTTTTCAGAAGTACATGCCGAAGAAAAGTACCAGACCACCGATTCCAAAGGAAATACAAAAACACACTGGCGGGATATCTTCCGGGGCTTTATGTTTGTCGCCGATTTCCCAAAAGAATTTGAAGTACCTATCACCATTAAACGTAAAAAACTATTTGCCTCTAAAAAGAACCGTGTATTTCTGGAAGACCCTGAGTTCGAAAAATGCTTTAATGTATATTGCAATGACCAGATTCAGGCACGCTACATACTAACAGCTTCTTTAATGAGACGTATTATGGATCTGGAACGTAAATTCCACGGAAAAAAAATGATGCTTAGCTTTCATGATAATAATGTAATTATAACTATCCAGGAAAAAACAAATCATTACGAAGCCGGACTCTGGCGTTCTGTAATCAGAAACAAAAAGTTACGCCGTGAATACGAAATTATCCGTGCTTTTGCCCTTATTGTAGAAGATTTAAATCTGAATCTCCGTATATGGACCAAACAGGTATAAATACGTATGCCATTCCATCTTTTGAAGAAATAATGGAAAAACTAACTCCTGAGCTGGAGGTACTGGAGGAGGTAAGAAAAGAACATATCGACGATGCGCGTAAAGTAGTAAAACGATACAATCCCTGGTATTTTTTCCCGGTAGTAATCGCTCTTTTTTATGGCTGGTACCTGGAAGTATTCTGTATGCACTTGCCGCCTGTATAGTCATTGGTTATTTCAGTACCTCCAGACCCAACCTGCATTATTATAAGCAATTCCGTGCTTTGTATAAAAGCAATATTATAGATCCTTTCCTCCACATGATGATACCTGATAGCCGGTATTATCCGGAGTTAGGTATATCCCATACTATTTTTCAAATGTGTAATCTGTATCCTTTATCGGATCGTTATTCCAGCGAAGATGCAGTAGAAGGAACCATCGGTAAAACAAAAATTCGTTTTGCAGAAGTAACTGCCCAAAACAAAGGCAAGAAGCAAAAAGAACTTCCTGGCTATATTACTATTTTCAGTGGTATATTCTTTCAGGCTGAATTTAATAAACATTTTACTACGCAGGTTATCATCAAAAGCAAAGGAGACAAAAACCTACTAAGGAGTATAAACCATTAATACTGGAAGATCCTCTATTCAATAGTTATTTTGATACCTATTATACAACAGACCCTTTAGAAGCAAGATATATCCTGACCCCATCTTTAATGGAACGGATTCTGACGCTGGAAAAGAAAGTTGGAGGCTTAAAGTTTGCCTTTAAAGATTCTAAATTATTCATCGCTATTCCTGATTCAAATGATTATTTCGAAGGTGGTTTAGGAAATACAGTGATGAATGAAGGAAAATTAAAAAAGGAATACGAACTGATTTCTTTCCTTATCACTCTGGTAGAAGATTTAAACCTGAATCTACGGATATGGAGTAAACAGATATAAAAGTATACAAAAAGCGCAGAGAAACGTAAAATAAATTCTGCGTTTCTCTGCGTTTTCTGCGTATTCAGTGTGCCCTTTAGTAGACTATTTTATCGTAAAAGCAATCCGGCAGCAACTTCATCCGCTTTTTCTTTCCCTTGTAATGCTTCTACAATAAGAAGTGCAAAATCGAATACCAGCCCAGGACCTTTTACTGTAATTACATTGCCATCCGCTTCTACATTTTCGCCGGTAACATTTGCACCAATCAATTGAGGTTCAAAGCTGGGATAACAAGTTGCATTTTTACCCTTCAGAAAACCCAGCCCACCGAATACGAGTGGAGCTGCACAGATAGCTGCTATATATTTACCGGCATTATATTGTTGTGTCAGCCTCTCTTTAAGAGGTTCAAAAGCATTCAGGTTACTGCTGCCGGGCATACCGCCAGGCAATACTAAAATATCCGCATCTGATAAATCCGTTTCTGCAAAAATAGTATCTGCTACTACAGGAATACCATGTGTACCTGTTACGACTCTTTCTCCGGTAATAGAAACAGTAGTTGTTTCAATCTCACCCCGGCGCAATACATCAATTGTTCCGGTAGCTTCCATCTCTTCGAAGCCTGTTGCTAAAAATACAAATGCTTTTTTCATGACAAAATTATTTTATTAGTAGTTGGTAGATAGTAGTTAGTAGTACGTTCACTGCGTTCACTTAGTAGAGACTCACTGCGTTCGTTTTATATTTTCTTTTTTATTCTACTAAGTGAGCATAGCGAACGTACTACTAACTACCAACTACTAACTACTTTTTTTACCTTAACTTATAACTATACGTAATGGTTCCGCTCTGGTTATTGACTCCGCTGATGCTGTTGAATTTAGCTTTGCGGGCAGCTTCCAGTGCACTGTTTCTCATAGAAATATTATCTATATTTGTACCCCGTCCGATATCGGCAACAATCACATTTCCTTTTGGATCGACCGTTATATTGATAACAATTTTCCCTTCTTCCTGAACTGTATAAGTAGGGCGGGGCAATCCACCGGAGCCGATAGAACGTCCATTCAGGTTAAATGAACCATATCCGCCAACTCCTTCGTTGGCACCCTGGTCGGAATTACCAAAAGGACTTCCTTGGTTGCCTGTTCCGCTTTCACTATCCCCCTGGCTACCGGAAGGTTCACTTCCTGCACCAAAAGCACCGGCTACACGGTTACTGATAGCTTCCTGTTGGCGTCGTATCTCCTCCTGCCTGCGGCGTTCCTCTTCTTCCCGTCTGCGTCTTTCCTGCTCCTCCTGTTGCCTGCGGCGTTCTTCTTCTTTTTGTTGTTCCTCTTCCGCATTATTCAGAGAAATACTTTCCTCTACATTTTGCGTAATTAATTCTTCAGTCTGCGGTTCCGGTTGCGTAGTAGCCGGAGGTGGTGGTACCGTTTCCGTAGGAAGTGGTTCTCCTGTATATCTCGGTTCAAACAGGCCGGCGGCCATGTCTACATTTCCGAAATTAACAAGGATACCCCCTTCTTCTTCCGGTACTTCGGTTCGTAAGACAGTAAACCAAAGAATCAGGAATATCAGAAGATGGAAACCGATCGTTCCAACAATACTAAATATGTCATCTTTGTTGAATTTCATCGTTTCCTGTTCTCTTATTTCTGCGGACGAGTGACTAATACCATTCTGAAATTATTTTCGTTCGCTATATTCAGTATTTTTACAATCTCTCTGTAAGGCACTGTCTCATCAGCATAGAGTGCCACGAACATTTCCGGTTCATCATTATACCTTTCCTGCAGGAAAGGAGCAATCTGTTCAAATGAAACTGTCTGCTCTTTTTGTTTACCAAATGCTACATAATAATTCAGGTTTGCATCAATCGTTACCCGTGTCAACGGTTTGGCAGCTGTCTGTTTCTGCGATTGCGGCAAAGTCAGTTTAATAGCATTGGGTGTCACTACGGTAGAGGTAACCATGAAGAATATCAGTAACAGGAAAATGACGTCTGTCATAGATGCCATACTGAATGCTTCATTTATCTTAGTTCTTCTTTTTAGTGCCATAGGGAATTAATTCGCTGGTTCATTCAGTAAATCCATAAACTCCATGGTGCTGGATTCCATTTTGTTTACAACATTATCTACCTGTGCAACCAGATAATTGTATGCGAAAAGAGCAATAATACCTACTACCAATCCTCCTACTGTTGTTACCAATGCTTCATAAATACCTCCGGAAAGAAGCGATACGTCTACATTTGTTCCGGCATTCGCCATATCAAAGAAAGCACGTACCATACCGGTCACTGTCCCAAGGAATCCCAACATCGGGGCACCTGCTGCTGTCGTAGCAATTAACGGAAAACCTTTTTCCAGTTTGGCAATCTCAATATTTCCGACGTTCTCAATAGCTATCATAACATCGTTCATCGGACGTCCCAAACGGGTAATCCCTTTTTCAATCATACGTGCGGATGGTGTATTGGTTGTACGGCACAGATTCAACGCTGAGTCTATTTTCCCTTCATGGATATAATCCTTGATACGATTCATGAATGTTTCATCTGTTTTACCTGCACGGCGGATAACAAGTAACCGCTGGATGAATATATAGATTGCCATTAACGACAATAATAAAAGTACAATTATAATCCAACCACCTTTGGTAGCCAGGTCTATTACATTAATTTCCGCTTCCGTTGGCATAGTCACAGATGTCAGCTCAGGCATATCATTCAGCACGTCTGCGCCTGCGGCCTGTAGGGATAATAATAAACTCATCGTTTTTTCAGTATTTATCAGTTGTTATTAATGATTTATTTTTTTGTTTTCAGACAGGCTTTATAAAGCTGGATAGTCTTTTCTAATCCGTAATATAAAGCATCACAGATAAGCGCATGTCCGATAGAAACTTCTTCCAGGAAAGGAGTATTTTCACTAAACCAGGCCAGGTTTTCCAGGCTCAGGTCATGCCCTGCATTTATACCCATCCCCAGACTCTTTGCCTGCTTCGCTGCTTCAATAAAAGGAGCAATTGCTTTCTCCTTATCCGAAGGGAAAAGGGTAGCATAAGGTTCGGTATAAAGTTCTACCCGGTCTGTCCCCGTTTTAGCTGCCCATTCAATTTGTTCAGGGTCTGTTCCAACAAAAAGCGAAGTCCGGATACCTTGTTCCTTAAATATATCTACCAGTTCGGATAGTTGGTTAAAATGCTCTTTGGCATCCCAGCCGGCATTAGATGTAATGGCGTCTGGAGCATCCGGTACCAGGGTTACCTGTGTAGGTTTTACTTTTATTACAAGGTCATTAAAAGAATCCGAAGGATACCCTTCGATATTAAATTCGGTTTTCAGGATAGGTTTCAGGGCGTATACGTCTGCATACCGGATATGCCTTTCATCAGGGCGGGGGTGAACCGTAATCCCTTGTGCACCGAAAGATTCACAATCCATGGCAACTTTTACTACGTCGGGCATGTTACCTCCACGAGCGTTTCTGATAGTGGCCACTTTGTTGATGTTCACACTTAAATTAGTCATTGTATATGATTATATCTGTATCTTTGATTACATTTGCATCAAACGTAAGGGCAAATTTAGTAGTATTTAGGGAATATAAAGAATAATGTTGGCGAAAGATTTCATAACAAAAGAAGTTCCTGTGTTAAAAAGTTTTGACAGCGGTGAATTCGGATTATCCCTCATGGATGATTTTAAACTACATCATTTGCCTGTCGTAACAGATGGAATATATCAGCATCTTGTTTCTGAAAAGGATTTGATGACTCTGCCGGATTTGTCAGCACCCGTAGGAGAGTTGGCTTTTTTGCTCCCAGTGTGCAGGATACCGGACATTTGTATGAGGTACTGGCTATCATGACCCGGTATAAATTAAGCCTGTTGCCTGTCGTGGATTCGCAGGGACAGTATTTGGGAGTCATTACCCACGAACGGATGATTGAAGCCTTGACCGATATCTGTAGCGCCAGCGAACCGGGAAGTATACTGGTACTGGAATTACTTCCACAGGATTATGTGCTGTCGGATATTGCCCGGCTGGTAGAAGATAATAATGCCCGGGTTTTAAATCTGTTTTCATATACAGACGAAGAGACCGGACGGTTACAGATTACCTTAAAAGTAAGCCTCGAAGATGCATCTCCTATCCTGCGTAGCTTCGAACGCTTTAACTATACCGTTCTGTATCATTTTATGGAAAAAGGAATGGTCGATGAAGTCCTGCAACAACGGATGGACGAGCTTTGGCGTTATATGAATATGTAAATAACAATCTACATGAAAATAGGTATTTTTGGTAGTGAATACCAGGATAATAAACAAATCATTATCCGGCGTATCTTTGATTTGCTGTTAGCACATGAGGCAGACATCTATGTGGATCGTTCTTTTTATGAGTATCTGACAAATAAACTGCTATTCTCCCCTCCGGTGCATGGTATCATTGACGGAGATGATTTTCAGGTAGATGTAGTGCTAAGTCTGGGTGGAGACGGAACTTTCCTGCGTAGTGTTGCCCGGATTAATAAACAGGAAATCCCTATTCTGGGTATCAATACCGGACGGTTAGGTTTTCTGGCAGATATAGGTCATAATGAGATAGAAGATACACTGGCAGAACTATTCAAAAACTATTATAGAATAGAGGAACGTACTCAGTTACGCCTGGTCACCAGTCAACATCGGTACAAAGGATATAATTATGCACTCAATGAAGTGGCTATCCTTAAACAGGATTCTTCATCTATGATTACAATCCATACTTCTATAGATGAACAATACCTGGCCTCTTATCAGGCAGATGGTTTAATTATTGCTACTCCAACCGGTTCGACTGCTTATTCGTTAAGCGTAAACGGGCCTATTATCACTCCACAAAGTACCAGCCTGGTGATTACCCCGGTTGCTCCTCATTCCTTAAATATGCGTCCGTTGGTTATTCCGGACAAATCCATCTTAACCCTGGATATAGAAAGCCGTAATGATTTCTTTCTGGTAGCATTGGATGGACGTTCCGAAGTATTCCCGGCTAATATCAGTCTGACCGTTAGCAAAGCAGAACATACCACCAGAGTTATAAAACGTCATGGACATACTTTTTATAAAACATTACGTGATAAACTAATGTGGGGAGCAGACATCCGGGAATCATAAAAAAGTAAAGAAAATACATGGAAAACTTGCACACAAAAAATAACCTTCTATATTTGCACCCGCATTCAGGCAGTAATGCACAGGATGATTCGCTAGCTCAGCTGGTAGAGCACATCCCTTTTAA
>JAJBTP010000275.1 GCA_020860805.1 Tannerellaceae bacterium
TTTTGAATATTTGCAAGAGACTTAGAATTCACCCCCGGCCCCTCTCAAGAGGGGAGATGGATATTCTATTTTCCAATAGATTAAACCCGGAATAAATCCCTTTAACTATTACTTGCGGAAAGGAGGCTTTACCACCTGTGCTTTGATATCTTTATTACGGATACGAACCCCTATTTGTGTACCGGGTCGGGCAAACTCAGTTTTTACATATCCCATACCAATTCCTTTTTTAGTGGTGGGTGACATGGTTCCGGAGGTCACTTCACCTATTGTATTTCCTTCCGTATCTACTATTTCATATCCATGCCGGGGAATCCCTCTTTCGGTCAATTCAAAAGCACAAAGTTTACGGGTTACCCCTTCTTTCTTTTGCTGTTCCAGTCTGGCACGGGAGGGGAAATTTTTGCCTTCTGTAAATTTAGTAATCCATCCTAAACCGGCTTCAATCGGAGAGGTGGTATCACTTAAATCATTTCCATATAAACAGAAGCCCATTTCCAGGCGTAAGGTATCCTGTGCTCCTAATCCTATGGGTTTAATTCCTTCCGGCGCTCCGGCTTCAAAAATAGCATTCCAGATAGTTAATGCATCCTGCGGATAGAAATAAAGTTCAAACCCTCCGGCTCCTGTATACCCTGTATTAGATAATATTACCTCTTTGCATCCGGCAAATTCGCCGGTTGTAAAACTATAATAAGGAATAGAGGATAAATCTACCGGAGTCAAGCGTTGCAATACTTCCTGTGCTTTCGGTCCCTGTACAGCCAACTGGCCGATAGTATCAGATGAGTTTTCCAACTCAGCCCCCATCGGATTATGGCTGATACACCATTGCCAGTCTTTTTCGATATTAGAGGCATTGACTACCAGCATATATTTTTCCGGTTCATAGTAATAAACCAGTAAATCGTCCACAATACCTCCTTCATCATTGGGGAAACAGGTATATTGTGCTTTTCCGGGTGTTAATACAGAGGCATCATTCGATGTAATGTTCTGTATAAATTCAAGCGCTTTAGGGCCTTTTACCCAAAACTCGCCCATATGAGAGACATCAAATACTCCTACACCATTACAGACTGTATTGTGTTCGTCCAGAATGCCGGAATATTCAATTGGCATATTATATCCTGCAAATTCGTGCATTTTTGCTCCCAGCCCGATATGCACATCGGTAAATGGTGTGTTTTTCATGATATTGTGTTTTTAATTTTGTTTTGCCAGCAAATCGACAATTTCTATGATAGTCTGCATACTTTTCTCCAGCGATTGTACCGGCAGATATTCATACCGTCCATGGAAATTATGTCCACCTGCAAAAATATTAGGACAAGGCAAACCCATAAAAGAGAGTCGTGACCCATCGGCTCCTCCCCGGATAGGTTTCACTATAGGCGTAACTCCGACACTTGTCATGGCTTCGAAGGCCAAATCAATAATATGTTGTCTGGGTTCCACCATTTCACGCATGTTATAATACTGGTCACGAATTTCCAGGGTCGTACTTCCCGGATGTTGCAGGTTCATCTGGTCAACCAATGCCTGCATCAATTCTTTTTTCTGTTCAAATAATTTCCGGTCATGATCACGGATAATATAGGAAAGTGTTGCTTCCTCTACTGTACCGGACATATGCGTCAGATGATAAAATCCTTCATAACCGGTGGTATGTTCCGGCCGTTGGTGGGCTGGTAGCCAGGAAGCAAACTTAGTTGCCAGCAGGGAAGCATTTACCATTTTGTCTTTTGCGGTTCCCGGATGCACATTTAATCCTTTAAAGATTACTTTTGCACCTGCTGCATTAAAGTTTTCATATTCCAACTCGCCGATTTGTCCGCCGTCAACCGTATACGCCCATTCACAACCGAATTGGTCTACATCAAAATGGTCGGCCCCCTGCCCTATCTCTTCATCCGGAGTAAAGGCTATCCGGATTTTTCCATGTTTAATTTCCGGATGATTAATAAGATAATCCATAGCCGAGATAATAGCAGCAATCCCCCCTTTGTCATCAGCCCCTAACAGAGTGGTTCCGTCTGTAACAATAATATCCTGTCCGGTATAATCTGTTAGCTCCGGAAACATATCCGGCGAAAGTAGTATGTTTTCCTTTTCAGACAGGACGATATCTCCTCCCTGATAGTTTACAATTCCCGGTTTTACCTCTTTACCCGCCAGATCCGGACTGGTATCCAAATGAGCAATAAAACCAATGACAGGAGCCTGTTTATCTGTATTTGCCGGTAGGGTTGCCGTCAGATAAGAGTTATCATCCAGCGTTATGTCTTCTAACCCTAACTCCTGTAATTCTTTTACCAACTCTTCTGCTAACACACGTTGTCCCGGAGTACTTGGCGTGGTTCCGGACGTTTCGTTTGATTGGGTATCAAATGAAACATACTTTAAAAACCGGTCTGTTACATTCATCTCTTTATCTAATTTTATTCGTCTTTTGAACCATCATAACAATGTGTACAAACACATTCTTTAGGAAGTCCAATGGATGCAACCAAATCTTCTATCGTATTAAAGCGGAGTGTCGTTATGTTTAGTTTTTTACGAATACAGTCCACCAGTCTGGTATATTTTTCCGAATCCGTAGTTGCATATGTATCCAAATCGGTTGAATCATCGCCTTCCAGCTCTTTAACAATCCGGCGGGCAATTAGTTCGAGTGACGATTTGGAAGCAGAAAAGCCCAGATAAGGACAGGAAAACAGAATAGGAGGACATCCTACCCGCATATGTACTTCTTTAGCCCCATAGCTATACAATATATTTACATTGTCGCGTAACTGGGTTCCTCTTACAATAGAGTCATCACAGAAGATAACACGTTTGCCATTCAGCAGGTGGCGGTTTGGAATCAGTTTCATTTTAGCAACCAGGTCACGAACAGCCTGATTAGCCGGGGTAAAACTCCGGGGCCATGTAGGGGTATATTTAACAATTGAACGACGGTAAGGAATGCCTTTTCCTTCTGCATATCCTAATCCCATACCAATACCGGAATCAGGAATACCGGAAACAAAATCGGCTTCTACCCCGTCTTTCTTTGCCATCGCTACTCCACTTGCATAGCGTACTGCATCTACATTTACTCCTTCATAATCGGATACCGGGTATCCATAATATGCCCAAAGGAATGAACAGACTTTCATTTTTTGATTAGGTGCACGCAGCTGGGTTATCTTATCAGCTGTCAACAACACAATTTCTCCTGCTCCTACATTGTAGTCCAGTTCATACCCCAGATTCGGGAAACTGCAAGGTTCACTCGAAACAGCATAAGCTCCTTCTTTTCTACCAATCAGGATAGGGGTACGCCCCCATTTATCACGGGCTGCTATCAGTCCGTTTTCGGTCAGGATAAGCATGGAGCAGGAACCTTCTATTTTATTGTAGACATTTTCAATACCTTCTACAAAACTATTTCCCTGCGAAATCAACAAAGCAATTAATTCAGTCTGATTCGTATCACCCGAACTCAATTCGGTAAAATGACACCCTTTTTCTAATAATTCTTTTTCCAGAACTGCTTTATTATTCACTTTGGCAACTGTTACAATTGCATATTTGCCTAAATGTGAACTAATAAAAATAGGTTGTGGGTCTGTATCACTGATAATTCCAATACCGGAGTTACCGGTAAATTTATCCAGCTGGCTTTCAAACCGGGTCCGGAAATAAGAGTTTTCCAGGTTGTGGATAGAGCGTTTAAAGACACCATTGTCAAAAGTAGCCATACCGCCTCTGCGGGTTCCTAAGTGAGAGTTGTAGTCTGTTCCGTAGAATAAATCTGTGGCACATTCAGAGTTGGAAATCGTTCCAAAAAATCCGCCCATTCGTTCTTGTGTTTTTATATTAAAAAATTATTCGACAAAGATATAAACAATGGACAATTCACAATTGACAATTGACAATTTTATTCTGCATAAAATACAAAAGGAGGTTATCCAGACGGATAGCCTCCTTTGCTGTTTTAATTATCAACTGTCTCTTTATTTAATGGGCCTTGCTTCTACCCCTTCATGTGTCATTTTAACCGGATTGATAAAACCATTTTCATCAAAGGTCATTTTTTCAATACAGGTTACACGATAATCACGGGCTGTTTCATTTATCGGACGGCGATGATATACAATATAATAATCCTCACTATCCGGCACATGCATAACTGAATGGTGACCTGCACCTTTAGCAATTTCATCGTCTTGTTCTAAAATCCGGGCAACGCGTTCAAAGGGTCCGAACGGAGAATCAGCAATGGCATAGGCCACAGCATAGTCAGGACCTGTCCATCCTCCTTCGCTCCACATGAAATAATATTTCCCGTCTTTCTTAAACATAAAAGGACCTTCCACATAGTTTTCAGGAGTTACTTCTTTATAGATTTCTCCGTCCTCAAAAGGAACCAATTCTGTGAAATCATTATTCAACTTAACGATATTACAATGTTTCCATCCCCCATAATACATGTAATAGGTTCCATCGTCATCACAGAATACAAACTGGTCAATCGGTTGTGCTCCATTTACAATTTTATCAATCAACGGACGGCCCAATAAATCTTTATAGGGTCCTTCCGGACGGTCACTTACAGCCACTCCGATACCACCCAATTCATCATTACTCTGAATATCATTGGCACCAAAGAAGAAATAGTATTTTCCATCTTTCCGCAGAACGGCCGGAGCCCACATAGCCTGCCATGCCCAGGTTACTTCAGTATTATCCAGAATACGGGAATGCTTGGTCCAGTTTACTAAATCTTTGGACGAGAAACAGTCAAAGAAAATTTGATTTTCATATTTATCACTCCAGGTCGGATAAATCCAATAGGTGTCATTATAGATTATACCTTCCGGGTCTGCATACCACCCTTCAAACACAGGATTTCCACTGGTAAGCTTTTCTCCCTCCGCCTTTTTGGTTTGTCCACAGGAAATTAAGGCCATCAAAGCCAATAAAATACAACATTTGTTTTTCATACTACATTGGAATTAAAGAAATTATATAGTTAAGAAGTTAAGGAGTCAAAGAAGTTAAGGAGTTAAGAATAGGTATTGAATCCACATTCTTAACTTCCTGACTTCTCACTCCTGGCTTCTCTTATTCACATTCTTCGCCAGTCCTCCTTCTGAGGTTTCTTTGTACAAACTGGGGAGGTCGTTGCCTGTTTGCCTCATCACTTCTACTACCTGGTCAAAACTAACCCGGTGTTTTCCGTCTGAGAAGGTTGAAAAGGTATTCGCATCCAGTGCACGGGCTGCAGCAAATGCATTCCGTTCAATACAGGGGATTTGTACCAGACCGCAAACCGGGTCGCAGGTTAAACCCAGATGATGCTCCAATCCCATTTCTGCTGCATATTCTATCTGTGCAGTAGTTCCGCCGAATAACTGGCAGGCCGCAGCAGCAGCCATCGCACAGGCAACTCCTATTTCACCCTGGCACCCTACTTCCGCACCGGATACGGACGCATTAGTCCGCACTACATTTCCAAATAAACCGGCCGTAGCCAGTGCTTTGAGAATCCGGGAATCCGGAAAATCCCGGGAATCCCGCAAATGATATAACACAGCCGGTAAAACGCCACAGGAACCGCAGGTGGGAGCCGTTACGATTTGTCCTCCACAGGCATTTTCTTCGGATACGGCCAATGCAAAAGCATACACCATGCCCCGGCTACGGATATTACTGCCGTATCCTTTGGCACGTATCAGATAATCGGATGCTTTCCGGCGTAGTCCTAACCCTCCGGGAATGATACCTTCTGCCTCCAGGCCATTTTTAACAGCCTGCTGCATAATTTTCCAAACCTCATTTAAATAGTCCCAGATGTCACCACCTTCACACTGCTCTACATATTCCCAATACGAATAGCCTGTATCTTCACACCAATCCTGTATTTCCTGAATCGTATTCATTTCATACAATTCCTGGGTTTTCAGTTCATTAAAATCTTCATTCGCCAGTGTTCCGCCTCCAATACTATACACCGTCCAGCTTTCTGTTACTTTGCCGGAACAGTCAAACGATTTAAAGCCCATACCATTGGGATGGAAGGGTAAAAAGATTTTAGGTTCCCATACTAATGTGGTGGGAGCAACCGGTTCCAATATTTCCAGAATAGCACCATCTGTCATATGTCCCTTTCCGGTAGCAGCCAGACTTCCATAAAGCGTTACTTCAAAGCGGGCAGCTGTCTTATTTCGTTCCAGAAACATGCCTGCGGCACGCATGGGGCCCATCGTATGACTACTGGAAGGTCCATGTCCTATTCTGTAAATTTGCTTAATCGATTCCATGCGCCAAAAATACACATTTTGCGGGTGTGAACATAATGTATTTCGGGATTGTTTTATCCTACATGACACACAAAAGTAAATCTTCAGTAAAAAACAACCGTAATTTTGCTCAAAGATATTATTATACGGGTCATTACCAAAGTCCGACCCGTATACGGTTGACTTATTATAATAAAGAAAAACTGAAGACTGTTCCTGTAGATCCCCGGACGGAATCTTTCCCATCCCTTTTAGAACCCAACTGCCTGCACTGGTTTGAAGTACAGGGATTAACTGATGATATTACTATTTCGCGAATATTGGAACAATTCGGAATGCATTCGCTGGATACCCGGGAAGTATTAACACCTGCCCATGTTGTCAAAATCGAATTAAATAATAATACCATTATGGTCATATTGAATAGTTGTTCGATTAGTAATGACCGCCGGGCACATTCTGACCATGTATCTCTGGTAATAAAAAAGAATGTGGTAATTAGCTTTAACGAAAGCCACATGCCTTTATTTGAAAATGTGTACCAGGCACTTCAAAACAATGTAATGAATATCCGGGAAGAAAAAACCGGACTTCTTTTTGGTTTTCTCTTAAACTCTATTATGGTTGATTTGATTGAGTCGGC
>JAJBTP010000564.1 GCA_020860805.1 Tannerellaceae bacterium
GAGTAAATCTTCCGGGAAAGAATTTTGAATTAAAATTAATAATAAGAATATATATATCATGAAAAACATCATTGTAGGAATGGGAGAGGCCCTTTGGGATATGTTTCCGGAAGGGAAAAAGATTGGTGGTGCACCTGCTAATTTTGCTTATCATATGTCGCAGTTTGGTTATGAGAGCCGGGTGGTAAGTGCAGTGGGAGACGATGCACTGGGGAATGAAATCCTGGAAAACTTCCGGGCAAAGAAACTGAACTGTGTGATAGAGAAAGTTCCCTATCCAACAGGTACCGTACAGGTCGAACTGGACGAAGCCGGGGTACCGTGTTATGAAATAAAAGAGAATGTGGCGTGGGATAATGTCCCCTTTACGCCGGAACTGAAACAACTGGCCGGTGATACCCGTGCCGTGTGTTTCGGATCATTGGCGCAACGCAGTGTGGTATCCCGTGAAACGATTAATCAGTTTCTGGATGCTATGCCGGAGGGCGACGATATCTGTAAGATATTCGATGTGAATCTCCGTCAATCCTTTTATACAAAAGAAATCCTTTGCAACTCGTTTGAGAAGTGTAACATATTAAAAATTAATGATGAAGAGTTAGTTGTAGTAAGCCGTATGGTTGGTTAACCGGGTATTGATCTGGAAGATAAATGCTTGATATTACTCGCTAAATATAATCTGAAGATGTTGATTCTTACCTGTGGAGTCAATGGCAGTTATGTTTTTACGCCGGGAGTTGTTTCTTTTGTTGAGACACCCCGGGTAGAAGTAGCTGATACGGTAGGAGCCGGCGATTCATTTACGGCTGCTTTTTGTTCGGCTGTATTGAATGGCAAACCGGTACCCGAAGCACACCGGCTGGCTGTAGATGTATCTGCCTATGTGTGTACCCAACACGAGGCTATGCCGGTTTTACCGGATGAACTGAAAAACAGAATCTAAGAAATAACTATATTTTTACATCGTTTTTTCGATCCTTAAATCTGTTTATGTGTCCCCGTGTTTATCACGGGGACATTTACTTATTCTAAAACATACGAAAATATTTTGCCTTGAATCTTTGAGTTTTATCTTTGTACAGGATAAATGCCGGCTTTCCATGAAAAACATAATTCTGTTTTTAACCCTATTGGTTGTGCTTTCTTCCTGTGACCGGAAAGCACCTGTTTATCGTATTGGTGTCTCTCAGTGTAGCGACGACGAATGGCGTACCAAAATGAATGATGAAATCCTGCGTGAAGCCCAGTTTTATGAGGGTGTTGAGGTAGAGATTCGTACGGTGAAAGATGATAACCGGCTGCAGATTGAAGACATCCGTTATTTTATGGACCAACAGGTAGACCTGTTAATCGTTGCTTCTAATGAAGCGGCTCCTATTACGCCTATCATTGAGGAAGTCTATGATAAAGGCATTCCGGTCATTACGATTGACCGGATGATTCTCTCTGATAAATATACCGCTTTTATTGGAGCAGATAATTTTGAGATTGGGCGTTCCGTAGGTGATTATATTGTATCCCGTTTTTCGCCGGGAAGTAAAATTATTGAGTTAGCCGGTTTAAAGGGTTCTACACCTGCCCGTGACCGTCATCAGGGTTTTAGTAGTGTGATAGGACGGAATCCCGGATATGAATTGCTTGAAACCCGGGAAGCAGACTGGAATTATGATACGGCAGAAGAAGTCATGAAAGAGATATTGGCAGACTATCCGCATTTCGATATTTTATTTTGTCAAAACGACCGGATGGCTGCCGGTGCTTACCAGAGTGCCCTGCGTGCCGGAAGGGAAAAAGAGATTCATTTTCTGGGAATCGATGCGTTGCCGGGAGAAGGGTATGGGCTGGACTTAGTCTTGAATGATATTCTGGATGCTACTTTTATCTATCCTACGGACGGAGACAAGGTTCTCCGGATTGCGATGGATATTTTACAGGGACGTCCGTATGCCAAACAGAATATTCTTTTTACAGCCGCTATTAATTATAATAATGCCCGGGTGATGAAGCAACAAACCGATCATATCGGTGGTTTGGACGGACGGATTAAATTCCTGAATACTAAAATGGATCAGTCGCTGGACAGGATTGCCAACCAGCAAAATATTCTCTACGCTTCGTATGTTATCTTAATCTTACTGGTATTCATCTTTATTTTAATCTTAAAGGCTTTCCGGACTAAAACACGTCTGAACCGGGAACTTTCCAAACGGAATGACGAAATTACAATTCAGAAAGAACAACTTGAAGTACAGCGTGATCAGCTGCTCGAACTTTCCAAACAACTGGAGGAGACCACACATGCCAAGCTGGTATTCTTTACCAATATCTCCCATGATTTCCGTACACCATTGACTTTAATTGCCGATCCGGTTAAGCAATTACTGGAAGACAAGAGAACACCGGAGCATCAGAAAGGACTATTAAATCTGGTACATAAAAATATTAATATCCTATTACGTCTGGTTAATCAGATATTGGATTTCCGGAAATATGAAAATGGTAAACTGGATTTGGTTCTTATCCGTTTTGATATGCAGGAGCAGGTAAACGAATGGGCGGGAGCTTTTAAACAGGCAGCTTTGAAAAAGGATATTAAATTCAGGGTAGAGATTGAACCGGATGTGGATTATCAGGTTATAGCAGATTTAGGAAAGATTGAGCGGGTTTGTTATAATCTGCTTTCCAATGCATTTAAGTTTACCCCTGAGAATGGAAAAATAACCCTGCAACTCTCTTCTTTTACAAAAGGGAAAGAACGGTTTGTACGTATTACAGTAAGCGATAACGGAATGGGGATTGCTCCCCATCATGTAAAAAATATCTTTGAAAGGTTCTATATGACCGAATACCAGTATGCAGGTTCGGGTATAGGACTAGCATTAACCAAGTCTTTTATTGAACTCCACGGAGGAGAAATCAGTGTGGAAAGTGAAGAAGGATCAGGTTCGGTATTTACCTTTTATATACCAGCCGTACAAGCCGGATACACCGAAGAGCCTTTCTATGAATCTGAGAATGCTGTGTCTTATTCAATAGACTGGGACCGTTCCGATATTCAGGAGGAGATACCGGTAACAGAACCCGTGGATGAAACCGATGCGGATAGCCTGAACCGTGAATCTATCCTTATTATAGATGATAATCCGGATATTCGTTCCTACATACGTTCTTTTCTGGGAAAAGATTTTACGGTACTGGAAGCATCCAATGGCAAAGAAGGGATAAAAGTGGCGATGAAATATGTACCCGACGTAATCATCTGTGACGTTCTGATGCCTGTAATGGATGGGATTGAATGTTGTAAACTGATAAAATCCGAAATGCAGACCAGCCACATTCCGGTGATTATGCTGACAGCCTGCTCACTGGATGAACAACGCATTGAAGGGTTTGAATCCGGAGCCGACTCTTATATTGCCAAGCCGTTTAATTCCAGAGTACTGGAAGCCCGGGTACGTAATTTACTGAATAACCGGAAACAGTTAAGACAGTTTTTTTGGAGATCATACGCCTCTGGCGAAAGAATCTATCGGAGATTTGGATAAAGCATTTGATGAAAAATTTAAGCAATTGTTACGTGAAAACCTTTCCAATTCACAGTTTTGGGTAGAGGATATGGGTGAAGCTATGGGAATGAGCCGTGTACAACTATACCGGAAAATCAAGTCCCTGACTAACTATGCTCCTAATGAATTACTCCGTATTTCCCGTTTGAAGAAAGCAGCCTCCTTACTGGCTTCTTCCGGTATGTCTGTTTCTGAGATAACCTATGAAGTAGGATTTACCTCTCCCTCTTATTTTACCAAATGCTACAAAGAACATTTCGGTGAAAGCCCCACCGACTACCTCAAACGAAAAGGATAAATTACACTGCGTATTTATATCTCATGCTATATAGTCCTTTCAGCGCTTGAACTGCTTCCTTTTTTAGTATAAACTTTCCTTTTCTTCCCGGAAGAAATTATATTTGTAAACGGATGATAGGCAGGAAATTCATAGAGGCAGTTTTATTCCCACGGAGAACACTTTCCAGGGAAAAACTACGGAAGGCAGTAACAGGGAAAACGATCCTGATAACGGGGGTAACGTATGGTATTGGAGAGGTTTTGGTACGTCAGTTGAGCGATATGCCGGTGCGGCTATTATTGATGGCCCGTACGGTTGAAAAACTCCAGGCTTTGCAGAAAGAATATGGGAATAATGAAACAGAGATTATCTGTTTTCCGGTTGATTTATATCAACGGGAACAGGTTAAACAGGTCATCGTCCGTTTGAAGGAAGAAGGATATGAACCCGATATCCTGATTCATAATGCAGGCAAATCCATTGTTCGTCCGGTTGAAGATGCTACAGACCGGTTTCATGATTACACCCGGACCATGGCTGTAAATTATGAATCACCGGTACAGTTATCCTTAGCTTTTTTTGCCTGCTCTAATCCGTAAAAAAGGACAAATTATGTATATCTCTGCCGTCAATGCACTCTTTTACAATGTTCCCGGATGGAGTGCCTACCAGGCTTCTAAAACAGCGATGGACCAATGGGGTAGGGCTGCGGCGGCTGAACTGGTTGGTAAAGGTGTCAGGATAACTGCCATTTATCTGCCGCTGGTGCGTACCCGTATGATAGAACCGACTGAGGTCTATCGTAGTATGCCTGCTATGATGCCGGAACAGGCGGCTACGGTTATTAACCGGGCTATGATACGCCGTGCCCGGCGGTGGTCGCCCTGGTGGAGTTGGTTTCCGGCTGCTTTTTCTTTTCTTTTTCCTTCTTGCTGGAGTCGTTTGGTATGGATGTCTTTTAAGAAACGAAAGGTATGATAAAGACAGAATTATTTCGTCCCCGTGGAATAAAAGCCTTGTTAGGTGCCATTTTCACCCGGGGAGTTAATCTGGGTGTTATTCCGGAGGTAGGCAACCGGCTGTATCCTTCCCGCATAGCGATGGTATTGGATGAGCAGGCGGTTTCATATGCTGAATTTTACTGTCATACGGTTACTCTGGCTTCGCATTTAAAAGAGAATTATTCCCTTACCAAAGGGAAGAAAATAGGAATTGCCTGCCGGAATCATGCAGAACATGTCTATACATTGTTTGCTGCTGCATTAACCGGAGCAGATGTTTACCTGGTTCATCCGGAAATGGGAAAAGAAGCATTGGAAAAATTACTCCATCGCTTCCGGTTTGAGCTGTTTGTACATGATGAAGAATTAACCTCTGTAATAAAGGATAGTAAAAGTGAGGGGCACTTTTTACCTGCCCGTTCAGCAAAAGGCATTTCTATACAAATGTATTTATCCGGGACAATTCCGGACAGGCCCCTTTCCGGGCGGTGTTACCTTGGTAAAGTCGTGGTATTGACTTCCGGTTCGACCGGTGAACCGAAAACGGCTTCCCGGAAAGCCTCTGCTACCGCTTTTCTTTCTCCTTTTCTTTCTTTACTGAAACAGTTACGCCTGGATACCTATGAAAGTTTGTATCCGGCTACTCCCTTATATCATGGTTTTGGTCTGGCTGCGCTGATTGTGGCTTTACTGTTAGGGAAACGGGTGTATTTGCAGGAACGATTCTCTGCTCCCGGAGCTGCCCGTATGATTGACCGGTATAGAATAGAGGTAATTACCGTAGTGCCTGCTATGTTGGGGCGTTTACTGGAGGTTTCCGGTACTACCCTTTCTTCTCTTCGCTGTATTCTGACAGGGGGAGCTATGTTACATCCTGTCCTGGTAGAAAAAACGGCCCTGTTATTGCAGGGCAATTATGTGTATAACCTCTATGGCACTTCTGGAGCGGGCTTTTGCTTCATAGCAACACCCACTGCACTGGCGTATCATCCCCGCAGACGATAGGAAAGCCCCTGAAAGGGGTACAGGTCCGTATCTGTGACTCACAAGGGAATCAAGTACCTACAGGAAAAACCGGAGAGTTATGTATCAAATGTAGCTGGTCTGTACAGAAAGGGGGGTGGATACCCACGGGTGACCTGTGCTATAAAGATGAGCAGGGCTATTATTTTCTGATGGGAAGAGCGGATAAAATGATTGTTTCGGGCGGGGAAAATGTCTATCCCTGTGAGTTAGAAAATATCCTGTTGAAGCATCCTTCTATTATAGAGGCGGCAGCCATAGGTGTATCAGACCCCGATTTCGGACAACGGCTCAAAGCGTTTGTTGTATCCACAGATTCAACCTTAAACGAACCGGGGCTACAGGAATGGCTATCCGGACGTTGTGCCCGTTACCAAATGCCCCGCAAGATTGTATTCCTTCCTTCTTTCCCTCAATTGCCTAACGGCAAACCCGATCTTTCTGCTTTGACCTGAAAATAACCTATCATTCTTCTTCCAGTATTCCGTTCATAACGATGGGAGATGGGTCTTCCGGAAGGAGATCCCAGCTTTGTCCTTTCGGATGAATGATTAACTGATAACCCCTTTTACGAATATTTCTGATTTCAAGTTCTTTGATTGGCTTGATAGCTTCACGGGTTCTACTGATTAATTGTGTTAATACATTGGATGGTTCTTCCTCCTGTCCCCAAATCCGTAAACGTATATCTTTATCAAACGCATGATAATAAGGAGAAATAAGTAATTCTTCAAATAATTGAACCATTATAATTTTTAATTCTACTTCTCTACCATCGTCCGTCTTGAGCAACCCTCTTTCCACATCCAGTTCCAGGTACTCATTCAGGGGATAAATAATGGCTTTCCTGATTGTCAATACTTCCGGTTCTGTGATAGGTGTAATTAAGTGAGATAGTTTAACCTGGCCGAGACGTCTAATACTGATTAAAGTTCCAAAGAAGCTAATTAACAGAAAAGACCCCATCCACCCATATTTCATGAAATCTGTCTGACCATAGATTAATACTGATTTTACTGGTAAATTATAATACC
>JAJBTP010000065.1 GCA_020860805.1 Tannerellaceae bacterium
CGCAGGAGAATCTGCGGCTACAAATGCCAGCATCGACTGGGTCTAGACAACTGCACCAGCATATATTCAGCAACCGTCCACCGGAACCGTTGGGTTCCATAGGAAGACGTTCGCCGGGTAACAGTATCGAAAAGGCATCTATGGATTTAATGGAAAGCCATAAAAACCGTTACAGATACAACGAAATACTGATCAACGAGGTCATTATGAGTATGCTCAATACGGCTACAATTAAACCAATTGAAGAACGTATTGATTTTAAAAAGTTAAATATTTATTTAAAAACAGAATTTAAGAATAACGGTCTGGAACTTCCGTTTGTGTTTACTGTTATTAATAAAGATGAAAAAGTCGTATATCAAAGTGGAGCGTTGCAGCGGCAACCAAAAGCTTCTGATGTGTTAACTACGGTATTATTTCCTAACGATCCGCCATCAAGGCAAAATTATCTGAAAGTATACTTTCCGGATAAAACAAGTTATATTTTCAGTTCCATCGTTACCTTCTTAATCCCGTCAGTCATCTTTTCATTATTATTGCTGGTAACCTTCATATTTACTATATATATAGTATTCCGCCAGAAGAAATTATCAGAAATGAAAAACGACTTTATCAACAATATGACTCACGAGCTGAAAACACCTGTGTCTACTATATCACTGGCTGCACAGATGTTGAAAGACTCAGATATAACCAAAAGTCCGGATGTATTTAAACACATTTCCGGTGTGATTAATGACGAGACCAAACGGTTAGGTTTTCTTGTTGAAAAAGTATTGCAGATGTCTTTATTCGAAAGACAAAAAGCTGCACTGAAATTAAAAGAAATAGATGCAAATGATTTAATCGCAAGCGTAGCGAATACATTTGTATTGAAAGTAGAAAAATATGACGGTTCTATGGATATCGATTTGCAGGCAGTGGATTCATCCATTTATGCAGACGAAATGCATATAACAAATGTGTTATTTAACTTAATGGATAACGCAGTAAAATACCGTCGGCCAGACGTACCATTGGAATTAATGGCACGTACATGGAACGAAAACGGCAAATTGATGATTTCTATCGAGGATAATGGCATCGGTATAAAAAAAGAATACCAAAAGAAAGTATTCGACCGGTTTTTCCGGGTACCAACCGGTAATGTCCATGATGTGAAAGGATTCGGTCTGGGACTGGCATATGTACGTAAGATTGTGGAAGACCACAACGGAAGCATACGTGCAGAAAGCGGTGCAGGCAATGTAGGAACGAAATTTATTATTACTTTACCTCTAATAAAAAGTTAGTCATGGAAGAAAAACTTAAAATTTTATTTTGCGAGGACGATGAGAACCTCGGAATGCTTTTAAGAGAATATTTACAAGCAAAAGGGTATGTAACCGACTTATTTACAGACGGAGAAGCTGGATATAAAGGATTTACTAAAGGACAATATGATTTATGTGTATTAGATGTAATGATGCCTAAAAAAGACGGATTTACATTAGCGCAGGAAATACGTTCCATCAATCCTGATATACCCATTATTTTCCTTACTGCAAAAACAATGAAGGAAGATATTCTGGAAGGATTTAAAATTGGTGCAGACGATTATCTGACCAAACCATTCAGTATGGAAGAATTATTACTTCGCATAGAAGCAATCCTTCGTCGTGTAAAAGGCAAAAAACTGAAAGATGTTCCTTTCTACAAGTTAGGAAACTTCCTGTTTGATACGCAGAAACAAACCCTTTCTATTGGTGACAAAGTAACCAAACTTACCACCAAAGAATGTGAGCTACTGAGTCTTTTATGTGCACATGCAAATGAAATACTGGAACGTAACTATGCATTGAAAACCATCTGGGTAGATGACAACTATTTCAACGCACGTAGTATGGACGTTTATATTACTAAATTGCGTAAACTTCTGAAAGACGATCCAGGAATCGAAATTATCAACATTCACGGTAAAGGATATAAGTTGATCACTCCTACCGGTGAAGAACAAGCCAGAGAAGATGGTATTCAGGTTCTATAAACAGATATTTTAGATACATATAAGCAAAACACAGAACTCAAATTCTGTGCTTTTTTCGTTTGTATTCTTTTCCTTTTACTACTTCTTTCTGATTGAATAGAAAAAGTAGAAGCCTAACAGTAAAGTGATTGTTATCCCTATCCCACGGGAAAGATGAATAGATAAAGCAAAACCTTCCGGAGCTGCAAATATATACGTAGAGCAGACAGCTGTCATAAATAAGGCGGGTAGCAAGGTTATAAAATAGTTGCGCTTTGTTCCTGCCATCCAAACCGTTAAGGCCCAAAGTGTAAATACGGCTAAAGTTTGATTTAACCATGCAAAATAACGCCAGATAACCGAGAAATCCATCTGCAATATCAGGAACCCGACTATAAACAAAGGAATGGATATCCACAATCTTTTCCTGATTGGTTTCTGATCTATTTTCAGAAAGTCAGAAACAATCAAACGGGCTGAACGGAAAGCTGTATCACCAGAAGTAATCGGAGCAGCAATAACCCCCAATACAGCTAAAAAAGCACCCAGAGTGCCTAACCATTCTTTTGTGATAGAGTCTACAATGATAGCTGCATTATCGTTTCCGGCACTGGCTACAAAAAGGGTCTGCCCCTCCTCCGTATGAAAAAAATAAGTAGCAGCAGCAGCCCATATTAAAGCCACAATACCTTCCGCAATCATTGCCCCATAGAAAACCGGACGCCCATATTTTTCATTCTTCATACAACGTGCCATCAACGGACTTTGACTGGCATGGAAACCGGAAATAGCTCCACAGGCAATCGAAACAAACATCATCGGAAAAATAGGTAAACCTTCCGGATGAGTATTTTGTAACCCCTGAGTAATTTCCGGTAGTTCTGGTCGCTGATACAGCAGCATAAACAAAATACCAAACGCCATAAAAAACAAGGCAATAGCAAATAAAGGATAGATTTTTCCTATGATTTTATCAATAGGCAACAAAGTCGCAATTATATAATAAATAAAAACAACTGTAGCCAAAAAAGTAATATCCAGAGATTCCGGTGTTAACCGGGCTAACAATCCGGCGGAACCAGCCACAAAAACAGCTCCGACTAATACCATCAGAACAACTGTAAGCCCCCGCATAAATTGTTTAACATTGACACCTAAATAACGTCCTATCAGTTCCGGCAGACTCTCCCCATTATTCCGGAGCGAAAGCATACCAGCCAGATAATCATGGGTTGCCCCGGCAAAAATACTTCCCAGTACAATCCAGATAAAGGACGACATACCAAACTTAGCCCCCATGATAGCGCCGAAAATGGGCCCTAATCCTGCTATATTAAGAAACTGAATCATAAATATTTTCCAGGTAGGCATAGGAAGATAATCTACCCCATCCTGTTTTGAGTAGGCGGGAGTTGTACGGGTTTTATCTATTCCAAACACCCGTTCAATAAAAGCTCCGTATATAAAATAACCGGCAACCAGGAGTAAAAGGCAACAAATAAAAGTAATCATATCATGAGTTGTTAGAAGTAAAGAGAAAGTCTAAAAAGCATAAAAAAGCAGATTCCGCAGTTTGTTTATTTTACCTGCTGAATCTGCGCTCCATGTATAAACAATAATTTTTACTGGTTCAACAGTTTTTTTACGGTTTCGGAAATAGCGCGTCCTTCTGCTTTTCCGGCTAATGTCTTGTTGGCAGCACCCATAACCTTACCCATATCTTTAGGACCTTCAGCACCTACTTCGGCAATAATCTTCTTCAGTTCCACTTCCAGTTCTTCAGCACTCATTTGCTTAGGCAGATAGCCCTCGATAGCAGCCACTTCTTCCAGTTCATTTTCAGCTAATTCCGGACGCCCCTGCGTTTTATAAATCTCAGCACTCTCTTTACGCTGCTTCACCATTTTCTGAATAATTTTTACAGCAGCATCATCTGTCAGTTCACCATCTCCACCTTTAGCTGTTTTAGCTTCCAGGAATTCTTTTTTAACTCCACGAAGTGCCTGTAAACGCACTTTATCTTTAGCAATCATTGCTGCTTTAATATCTTCACTTACTTTATCAAAAAGACTCATTGTTACATCTCTTAATTAGTTAAATTTCTGTTTACGACTAACGAAAGCTGATTCTCGGTTTTGTATCAGACGGGGGTGCAGATGAAGGACTGGCAGCGGTTCCGGCTGGCTTATCCGCATCTGTATTTACTTTTACGCGTGCTCTGGCTATAATCTTCGGATCCCGGTTATAAGTCGGATGCTCTTCCAGTAAAGAAATCAGGGCATCATCATCCATCTCCTCTACTGTCAGTATAACAGCTTTATAACGGGACGAGACACTGATAATGCCCCTATCCGTAGGACCGTAATATTTCTCTATGAGTTCCTTTTCTCTTTTCTCACGTTGCAGACGTTCTTCTTCCTGCCGTAATTCTTCTTCCGACATCCGCGAAGCATCAGCACGTTTGCGATCCATAAATTCCGGAATATTCTCCATACCAAATCCGGTAGCCAGAATAGTCATTTTCACCTGTTCCCCCAAAGTATCATCCTGTGCAGTACCCCAGATAACTTCAATATTCCGTCCGAAACGGGACATAAAGTCATGTACATCATTCATCTCTTCCATGAGCAATTCATGCTCTCCGCTGAAAGAAACATTAAACAATATCTTCTTCGCTGTAAAGATATCGTTATTGTTTAATAATGGAGAATTAAGTGCATCCTCGATCGCTGCACGGACACGTCCCTCACCAGAACCGAATCCATTACTCATCAAAGCGACCCCTCCATCCTTCATGGTTGTATTTACATCGGCAAAGTCCAGATTAATAATACCTGGAATAGTAATAATTTCCGCAATACTTTTAGCCGCTGTTGTCAGTGTATCATCCGCACGGGCAAAAGCATTTGTCATCGTCAGATCAGAGTAGATTTCCCGTAAACGCTCATTATTGATAACCAACAAAGCATCTACATTTTTTCCAATCTCTTCAACCCCATTCAAAGCCTGAATAATTTTGCGTTCACCTTCAAACATAAAAGGAATAGTGACAATTCCTACCGTCAGGATTCCCATATCTTTGGCTACTTTCGCAATTACCGGCGCAGCTCCGGTTCCCGTACCACCACCCATTCCGGCAGTAATAAAGACCATCTTGGTTCCGTCACCCAACATCTGCTGGATATCCCGTAAACTTTCTTCAGCAGCCTGCATGGCCCGTTCCGGACGATTACCGGCTCCCAGTCCCTGGGTAATTTCACGGCCTAAAGATAGTTTTACCGGTACATCCGATCGGTTTAAAGCCTGATTATCCGTATTACAAAGTACGAAGGTTACATCCTTGATACCTTCTTTATACATATGGGTAACAGCATTACCACCACCACCACCGACTCCTATCACTTTGATTATATTAGGAGATGTACTCGGATAATTGAAGTCTAATATTGTATCGTCCATTACTTTACCGAATTAAGCTTTTCTACATTTAATTATCTTCCTGGTCATCAAACAGACCGCTCACAAAACCACCGAACTTACCACCGATACGGTTCATGATACCCGCTTTTTTGGGTTTTTCCGGCTTCGGTTCAGGTTTAGGTTCAGGCTCTACAACAACAGGTTCATCTTTTACTTCCGGTTGTTCTACTTTAGGAGGCACATAAATGCAACAGTTTTTATCTCCCTGTATTAACAGAGAGAGAGCAACCAGAAATTCAGGATTATTAGTAATAAAATCATTCCGTTCCAGTACCCGTTTACGCAATGTTGCAAAACGAACTTCCGTATTTAATCGTTTACCGATTACATCAGCCAGATTTTTCAATGCCGAAGCACCACCGGACAGTACAACACCTGCACCCAGGTTTTCCACCAGGCCGGTTTCCTCCAGACGGACATATACATTTTCCAGAATCTCCTGCATACGGGCTTCTACCACCATATTCAATTCACTCAAAGGTATCTGGCGTAACCCGACCCCTTCTGTAGGACTTACCTGTATATTAGTGGTCGTATCCTTTTCAATCACTACACTACCATACGTCCGTTTAATCCGTTCGGCTTCCGCTTCTACCATATTCAGGCTGGTTATATCACGGGTTATCAGGTTGCCTCCGAAAGGAATGACAGAAAGATTCACCAATTGCCCGTTTTTATAAACCGCCAGGCTGGTCACCCCTGCACCAAAATCAATCAGTGCACATCCCAGATTTTTCTCATCCTCCGTTAGAACCGAATCAGCCAGTGCCAAAGGAGAAACTACAATACCTGCAATCTCTATCTTAGCTCGTTCAGCTATACTATTTTTGATATACCTTTGCAAAGAAGGCCGGCCGACAATCAGCTTGTAACGGGCCTCAATCCGGTTACAGGGAATACCTACCGGATTAGGTTCAAATTTACCATCCAGGTAATAAGCCGGAGAAACAATGTCCAGCACATCCAACATATCCGGAGCATAGGCCTGGCATTCTTTGTATAAAGAATTGATTATTTCTTCCGTTACCACTCCTTCCGGACCTAAAATTTTAGGTACAGTATGTTCAATTGAACGAATGGATTGTCCACCCAGTCCAACATATATTTTTCCGATTTTAGAACCTTGCAGTTTATTTTCAAGCTTAAGAATCAGGCGTTTTACTTTATTAGCCGTCTCCTCCACATTATAAACACATCCCCTGCGAATACAGGAAGAGGAACTCTCTACTTCATGGGCTATCACCGCAATGCCCCCACTCTCGTTTTTCACTCCAACCATCCCTACCAGATGAGAAGAGCCTAAGTCAATGGCCGCAATAAAGTCTGAATATGCCATAGGTATATAATATTTGTCAAACGATTTTTCTGATATTAGAGAGTAAAATTACATAATTCCCCCATTTTCAACTAATATT
>JAJBTP010000144.1 GCA_020860805.1 Tannerellaceae bacterium
GAAACAATACATATGATTGTCAATATGATAAATGATATTTTCTTGAGCATTTTATAACACGTTTCCCATTTTAGCATAGTAGTGCGTGTAAAGATAATGATTTGTTTGAAATTAACTTTATTTTCATTCAGAAAGTTCGTAGAAAAGGAATTGAAGCTATTATTTAACATTTTCAGTTGGGTTCAGGATTAGAAAAGGATAAAAAAAGACGCTCCGGTAAAGGAACGCCTTTTATATGGAATATTAAAATTCGCTTATCAATTATAACTGAGGACCAGCTGCGATTAAAGCTTTAGCATCATCATTATCGCAATATTGTTCAAAGTTCTTGATATATTTAGCAGCCAAAGACTTCGCTTTAGTTTCCCATTCAGCAACATTTGCATAGGTAGTACGTGGGTCTAAGATATCAGAAACATTGTTCAATGTTTTAGGTACAGTTAAGTTCAGGATTGGAATATGAACTTTTTCTGCATTTTCGATAGAGCCGTCGATGATAGCATCGATGATAGCACGTGTATCTTTCAGAGAGATACGTTTTCCTGCACCATTCCATCCAGTGTTTACTAAATAAGCTTTCGCTCCGTGTTCTTTCATTTTTCCACCTAATGTCTTAGCATACATAGTTGGGTGTAATGTCAGGAATGCTTCACCAAAAGCAGGAGAGAAAGAAGGTAACGGTTCAGTAATACCACGTTCTGTTCCGGCTAATTTTGAAGTATAACCGCAAAGGAAGTGATATTGTGCCTGTGCATCGTCCAGAATAGAAACCGGAGGCAATACACCGAATGCATCAGCAGACAGGTAAACGATTTTGCTTGCGTGACCAGCTTTTGAAGGAAGAACAATTTTGTTAATGTGATAGATTGGATAAGAAACACGAGTATTTTCAGTTACCGAACCATCGGCATAATCAGGTGTTCCGTCTTCTTTAATTACCACGTTTTCCAACAAAGCGTTGCGTTGGATAGCTCTCCAGATATCCGGTTCATTTTCTTCGCTCAGGTTGATAACTTTTGCGTAGCAACCACCTTCGTAGTTGAATACACCGTTGTCATCCCATCCGTGCTCGTCGTCACCAATCAGGTAACGTTTCGGGTCAGCAGACAGTGTAGTTTTACCTGTTCCGGAAAGACCGAAGAAGATAGCCGCATCGCCTTTTTCACCTACGTTAGCAGAACAGTGCATAGAAGCCATACCTTTTAATGGTAAATAGTAGTTCATCATAGCGAACATACCTTTTTTCATTTCACCACCGTACCAGGTACCACCGATAATTTGTTCTTTTTCAGTAAGGTTGAATACAACAAATACTTCAGAATTCAAACCTTGCTCTTTCCAGTTCGGGTTTGTAGTTTTTGAAGAGTTGAATACAGTGAAATCAGGTTCTCCGTAGTTTTCAAGTTCATACAAAGAAGGACGGATGAACATATTAGTTACGAAGTGAGCCTGCCATGCAACTTCAACGATAAAACGTACTTTCATACGAGTATCTTTGTTAGTTCCACAGAAAGTATCAACTACATATAATTTTTTAGCTGTATTCAGCTGTTTAATTGAAAGAGCTTTCAGATCGTTCCAAATGTCAGTGCTAACTGGTTTGTTGATTGTTCCGTCCCACCAGATAGTGTCTTCGGTAGTAGCATCTTTAACGATGTAACGGTCTTTGGGAGAACGTCCTGTGAAAACACCCGTGTTAACAGATACAGCACCAGTAGTAGTCTCAATACCTTTTTCATAACCTTGGTTTGCAGGATCTACTTCAGCCTGATACAGCTGCTCATAAGTAGGATTGTAAACAACTTCAATGTCGTTGCTAATTCCGTACTTGCTTAAGTCTAATTTAGCCATGTTCGATTAATAATTAATAATGATTTATATTGAATTTACTATCACTCATACAAGTAGTCCAGAGATATTCCCCTTGTAAACCACGATACAAAAATAGTATTATTTTTTAATAATGCACTACTTATTAAAGAAATTTTTCAGTAATTATTTATTACAGATGAACAACCGGTTTTTAGGGTTTATTCATTCCGGAATTCCGGACAAAATTTTATTTTTCCATATACCTATGAGAGGTATCCGAAGAGACCGGCAAAAAAAGAGAAGGCCGGAAAAACCAGCCCTCTCTCAAAATATATTTCTCAGAATTGTTTATTCCTCACTTTACCTCCCATACATCTCCACTCATCAGAAATTCTTTCAGTGTACGATTTGGATTTTTAGCCTGCACTTCTTTGATTTGTTCCTCTACGGCTTCATCATAAACAGGTGCTTCAACCGATCGGATAACGCCTAATGCAACCGGCATATCATCTCCCATCATAGACAGCATACTATGTAATGTCGGATCTGATTCATGCGCGTCATGTACAAGTATATCATCTATTGTACATCCATCTTCTCCGATAGTAACAGCTTTCAGTTTCAATCCATCCAGTACTATCCCTTTATTATTATCTTTACCAAAAATCATTTTTTCACCATGACGAAGGAAAATAGTACGTTCGGCACGATATTCTCTATCTACAATTTTTTTGTGGATACCATCATTGAAAATCACACAGTTTACCAATACTTCTACAACTGATGTTCCCTTATGTTTAGCAGATTCTGTTAATACTTCAGTTGCATTCTTTAAGTCAACATCAATCACCCGTGCAAAGAAATTTCCCCGTGCACCCAATGTCAGTTCAGCCGGAATAAAGGGTTCCTCAACTGTTCCGTAAGGTGAACTTTTAGTAATAGCACCTTTATCGGTGGTAGGAGAATACTGCCCTTTAGTCAAACCATAAATTTTATTGTTGAAAAGGACAATATTAATATCAATATTTCTTCTTACCGCATGAATAAAATGGTTACCTCCAATGGCCAGGCAATCACCATCACCGGTTATCAGCCATACACTTAAATCCGGACGGGCCGTCTTTACGCCGGAAGCAATCGCAGCACCACGTCCGTGGATAGTGTGAAAACCATAGGTATTCATATAATAAGGCAGACGGGAAGAACAACCAATCCCGGAGATAACTGCCATATCGTGTGGAGCTACTCCCACATTAGCCATAGCCTTATGCAAACAGTTCAATACAGCATGGTCACCACAACCGGGACACCAACGTACATACTGATCACTCTTATAATCTTTTGCCTGATATTTTAGTTCTTCTGTCATGGGTTACGCCTCCAAAATTTTAGTGAATTCTTCAACTAACCGTCCTACGATAAACGGCTGTCCTTTCACACGATTAAACTGATAAGGATTGAAACCTGGAATTTTGCTCCGCAGGAAAGTTGCAAATTGTCCTTTGTTCTGTTCAGCAACCACTACCTTTTTGAAACGCGTCAACACTTCTTCTGCATTTTTAGGTAACGGATTGATAAATCTGAAATGAGCAAAGGCAACTTTTTTACCGTTTTCATGCATAGTTTCCATGGCTTCATACAGGTGTCCGTAAGTTCCCCCCCAGCCTACAATCAACAACTCAGCATCCTGATCGCCTACGACTTCTACATCAGGTATGTAATTTGCGATTCTATCGATTTTTTCCTGCCGGGTTTCAACCATTTTCTGATGGTTAATAGGTTCAGTAGAAATAGCACTGGTATCATAATCTTTTTCAAGCCCTCCGATACGGTGTGCAAATCCTTCCATCCCCGGAACAGCCCAGTAACGAGCCAGATTTTCCAGATTTCTGCGATAAGGTTTCCAGGGTGCTTCCCCTTTATAGTTGGTCACATAATTAGGCACAATTTCCGGATAATTCTCTACATCGGGAATACGCCATGCAGATGAACCGTTAGCGATAAATGAATCTGTTAATAAAATAACAGGAGTCATATGCTCTACTGCAATTTTAGAAGCCCAGAAGGCCGCGTCAAAACAATCTGTCGGAGTAGAGGCAGCCATAACAACGACCGGACTTTCTCCATTACGGCCATACAAGGACTGTAACAGGTCAGTTTGTTCACTCTTTGTGGGTAAACCTGTAGAAGGCCCACCGCGTTGAACATCTACAATTACTAAAGGTAGTTCAGCAATCACCGCCAGCCCAATCGCTTCACTTTTCAGTGCCAGTCCCGGACCTGAAGTTGAAGTTGCAGCCAGGCTTCCGGCAAAACTTGCACCGATAGCTGTACAGATACCGGCAATTTCATCTTCTGCCTGCATCGCTTTTACACCCAGTTCTTTACGTGCAGAAAGTTCCTGCAGGATATCAGTTGCCGGTGTTATAGGGTAACTTCCTAAAAATAATTTCAATCCGGATTTTTCTGCTGCTGCAATCAATCCATAAGCTGTAGCTTTATTACCGTTTATGTCGGTATAGAAACCAGGTTCAGCCTTTTTACCCTCAATCCGGTAAATAGAAACGGTTGCATGAATATTATGTCCGTAATTATATCCGTCAGTAAGAGCTTTAATATTAGCTTTTGCAATTGTTGGCTTTTTGGAGAATTTATTCTGTAGCATATTCATTGCTTCTTCCGGCGGACGCTCGAACAACCAACAAACCAAACCTAAAGCAAACATATTTTTACAGCGAACAGCTGATTTATTATCTAATCCGAAATCCTTCAAACCGTCTTTTACCATCGTTGAAATAGGCGCAGCCACCACCTGGACATTGCCAAGCCCTAATTCACCGAAAGGATCATCGGTTGTAAACAATGCTTTATCCAAATCACTCTTTTGGAATGAATCCGTATCTATGATTACAATTGAATTCGGTTTCAGGTTATTCTTATTTACTTTTAATGCTGCCGGGTTCATAGCCACCAGCACATCTGCCTTATCTCCTGGAGTAAATATTTTACGGGACCCTAAATGTACCTGAAAGCCGGATACACCACTTAATGAACCTTGTGGAGCACGAATTTCGGCGGGGAAGTCCGGAAAAGTAGATATTTCATTCCCAAAAAGAGCCGACAAATTAGAAAAGATTGTTCCTGTGAGCTGCATTCCATCTCCGGAGTCTCCCGAAAAACGAATCACAACCTTTTCCAAAGTAGTAACTTTTGTTTGTTCCGCCATATTATATAAGCTTTGATTTGTATTCGTAATCTATAGCGGATTGTCTGAAAAGGAGCCAAAAAGTTATAGTCAAAATCAACAATCCGATTACAAAAGTAAGAAATATCTTCCAACCTGTCAAATATTTACACTTTCAAAACGCAGAAAGATAAATATCCAGATTATTTGACATAATATTGAAATGATTAGAGATCTTGTTATTTACTGGTTTACCACAATACATATAGACTCCTGACCGGAAGCCTTCATCCATTTTAATCATATTTTGCACAGCCCCGGCATCTGCCAGATGAAGCAGTATTGAAACAAATAAGTTGCTGAATGCCATTGCTGTAGTACGGGCCACATAGTTACTGATACAAGGTTTACAATAATGAACAACTCCATATTTTTCAAACACAGGTGAAGCAGATGGCGGTAACCCACAGGTTGTTTCAAAGCTACCTCCCAGATTAGCCATTAAATCAAAAATCAAGGCTCCTCTTTTCATTAGCTGAATCAGTTCCTCAGCAACCACATACCGGTGTCCGGAAAAAGAATCTGTCATAGCCCCTATCACAACATCTGCTGTCAAAAAAGCATTATGAATAACCTTCGGCTGGAAGTTAGAAGTAAATATCGTTTGTCCCAGCGTTTTTTGTATCTCACGTAGCTTATGTATATCATCATCAAAAACTTTCACAATGGCCCCATTCCTAAAGCAGTCCGGGCAGCAACCGTACCTGCAGTACCGGCTCCAAGAATAACGACTTCCGTAGGAGGAACCCCGGGTATGCCCCCAAGTAAAACCCCTTTACCACCATGCATGCTACTTAATAAACAGGATGCAATATTTACTGCGGCAATCCCCTCAATTTCATTCAGCGTATTCATAACCGGATAATCTCCCTGTCTATCCGAAATCATTTCATAAGCCAGTGCTGTAATCCGTTTATATATCAATCCTTCATAAGACTCACGGGGAAAACGGTTCAGTTGTATCATGGAAAATAAAGTGGAACGTGACTTCATCAATGTCACTTCACCCGGCAAAGGGGGTAAAATTTTTAAAATAACATCTGCCTGGAATACTTCAGTTGGTGTGCTGACAATTTCAGCCCCACAATCAGCATACTGATTATCCGAATAATTAATACCCAAACCCGCACCTGTTTCCAACAAAATATGATGTCCGGCATCTGTCAAAAGTTCCACAGCTTCAGGAGTTAATGCTAACCGCTTTTCACCTTCGGTTCGTTCACAGGGAACACCAATTACCAGTCTGTTATTCACTTTCGTAAGCTCCTTTAATAACTCCTGCGGGATATAAGCACTCTGTGTATTTTTCCTCCTGATGTTCTCATATTACTATAACAACTTTTGTAGTGCTTTGGGTATATTTTCAACATCTGTTTCCGTCAAAATCTCTTCTGCTTCAAAGATAATAGACGCTTTTGTATAGTAAGGTTCTCTTTTTTTCAGGCTTTCACGAATGAAATTTTTAAGTTCTTCTCCTGAACGTCCCTGCAATACCGGACGGGTATGCTTACATAATTCCAAACGGGCAGCCAGCTCCTCTACAGAAACTTTCAGATAAATCGAAGTTCCTACTGAATTCATAAATTCGAGATTATCATAAAAACAGGGAGCCCCCCCTCCCGTTGAGACCAACACATTTTCAAAGGTTGCAACTTCCCGTAACATGGCACGTTCAATGTCACGAAACCCTTCTTCTCCCTTTTCTTCAAAAAGCTGCCGGACAGTTTTATGATAACGTCCTTCAATATAGCAATCCAAATCAATAAAAGAGAGACCGGTTCTTTGAGCAAGGTCCTTTCCAACTGTAGTTTTACCTGCTCCCATATACCCTATCAGAAAAA
>JAJBTP010000015.1 GCA_020860805.1 Tannerellaceae bacterium
ATTTTATCATTCTATTAATACTTAATCCATACACAATGGCCCAAAACACTGAAAATAAAAACATTAATTATTTTGAAAACGATGGAAATAAAATATATTACCGTGATATGGGTTGCGGTAATACTACCATTGTTTTGGTTTCCGGAGGAACACTTGGCTTGGAAACATGGGAAAGTTTTCAGGAACAGTTATCAAATCATGCCAGGGTTATTTCCTATGACAGAAGTGGTCTGGGTAATTCTGATTATGTCCCGGATAGTAAGAATATTGGTTCAATGACTGCAGAACTTGACAAGGTTATCCATAAGCTTGGTGTCGATACCCCTGTTATCTTAGTAGGTCATTCCGTCGGTGGTTATATAGTCAGAAAATATACGGAACTATTTCCGCAGAAAGTGAAGGCACTTTTTTTAATCGATGCTTACCATGAATTGTTTTACAAAGAACTTAAAGAGGCTGTAACAGAAGAGATGTGGAGCAATTATATCAACAATTGGAAAAATCTGGTAAACCACTTACCACCCGGAGCAGCAGATGAGGTAAATTTCAATTTAGAAGGAATGGAATCCGGTGAAAGGTATCCCCTCCCCTCAGATATTCCTGTGTATTTGTTTACATCCATAAAAGAGGTAGAAATAGAAGAAAGGTTTATTGAATTTAATAATAGAGCTTTTGAGGTTCATTTGAGGTTAAATAAGCAATTAGAGAATACCCATACCAACCTCCAGCATGTCATAACGGATAAAAGTTCACATTTCATCTATTTAGATGAACCGGAATTGATTATGAATGAGATATTCAAAACGATTAACAAGTAATAATCGTTACTTCTCAAACTCCCTATTGCTGCAGGTTTGTATAGAATAAAAAAGTTAACAGGAATTTTTAGTTGTGTTTTTTACTACTTTTACAACAGTAAAAATCATTTATCAGAATAGTAATTTTACACATTAAATGTATGAAAAGATTTATTCCCGCTGCACTTATCTGTGCATGCCTGGTTGCGTGTGATTCACAGCAAACCAATGAGTCCTCTGTTGAAGTAAATAAAGAAGAGGTAGTCGTAGAAAATATTCTGATCCGTCGTAGTATACGTAACTATACAGACGAACCCGTTACTCAGGAGCAACTCGAAACACTCATGCAATGTGCTATCAATGCACCAAGTGCCAATAATCGCCAACCCTGGGAAGTCCGTGTGGTACAAAGCCCGGAACTATTAGGTAAAATGCGGGCCATCAATGCCCGTAGCACCTATAATTCACCGGTGGTTATATTCATTGCCGGAGATACGGAAAACAAATTCAGCCAGTTTGACTGTGGATTAATTACACAGAATATTCTATTAGCGGCCGAATCTATGGGCTTAGGAACTGTAGTGGTGGGTTCAGTAGTTCCTACCGTATTAAAAACACCAGAAGGAAAAGAGATTGTAGATAGTTTGGAGCTGCCGGAAAATTATGAAGTAATTGTAGGTATTTGTCTGGGAAACAAAAATGAATGGCCGGATGCCAAACCCCGGGAAGCCGGTAAAGTAAAATATATCCGTTAAAAGTTCCGGTTGTAAACAATACATGGCGCAAATATACATCTGCGCCATGTTTACCCTATTCATAAAGTATTAGATTTCTATTTAATAAGCCACATTTTATCATTTATATCGTCAGACCCCCCAAATTGTCTTTCCAAGGCTGTTTCCAGATTTTTTTTATTCATAAGAAACTCTCCTTCCGTATACATCCATCGAACAGGAATTTTACCATTATCATTCCCCGGCCCTACATGAAATTCCGGAATACCGGTACGACGTTGCTCAAAAAAGGGTTGATAACCCGAATTCTGGAAAAACGCTACGTATTTTTGTTCCAGAATCTGCCTTAAACCCTCTTCGTTATTACCTTTATAAATAACAGATGGCCTTGCTAAAAAAGAATCTATATCCGATTGACTAATTCCATAAAATTCCATATCAGCCTGTATACCGTTAGTATAATGGAATGCTGCATCTCCATTAATCCATCCTCTGTTAATAGCTTCAGCAAGGATAAACTGTACTTCCGGATAACCAAGCTGTACACACGGAATACCTGTAGGCTTCACATACAAAGAATAACTAATAGTAGCGTATAACCCATTATTGATACCTTGTGCAATCAGGCTCATGTCATCACCGGAATTAGCACCTACATAGGAAGACACAAGCTTTTCCCTATCCGGCACATCCTGATTAACCGCAAAACCCGGTTCCATCTGGATAAAGATGCGTGGGTCCTCGTTTGCTCTGAGTAGACTAAGATATACTTCTCCTATAGCATTCCGTTGTTTATGTTCATTGGTTTCATCCGGATAAACAGGATATTTATCGCTTGTACCACCCGGATAAACAATTTGCATATTATCTTCCACAGATGTCATAATAGGATACACAACCGGGTTAGAAATAATACGCTGAAATTGCCCCTTTATATTTAAATCTGTATCATCGGACTTTTTACTTAAACTTATCAGGACACGTAAACGGAATGAATTAATTGTTTTCTGCCATTTCAAAAGGTCTCCTTCAAAATAAAGGTCTTCTCCTCCTTTATATTTACCAACATAGAGAGCCAATTCGTCATTTGCTTCTTCCAATAAGTCAAGACATTGCATATAAACCTGTTTTTGTGTATCATAGACTGGTGTGAAATTTCCGTCTGAGATACCTGCTATCGCCTGACTCATGGGAATATCCCCTAAACGCTCAGTCATACGAATATAAAAGAATGCCTGCCAGAATTTAGCAAGAGACGGATACGTTTTCATTTCATCACTGGTACGTTTCTCAGCTTCTTCCACCATTCGCTGTACATTTCTTAACTGGGAATAGTTCATATCATAACGCCCAAACATATAATTCTGATGTCCATATAATTTATGTCCGGTTGCATAGAACTGACAATACCGCTGTGCTCCCCCCCCCAGGGACCCTCCCAGCTATCTTTTATAATACCATTCAGCAAATTAACAGGGGGTATTTCTGTCGGATTATTAGGGCCTCTATTCAACTCTTCAAAATCAGAGCAGGAACTCAATACATTCAGTAAGATCCAAATCAATACTATATATTTTACTTTCATTTCAGATTGGCTTTTTTATTAAAAACTAACATTCAGATTTATTCCGTAACTGCGTTGGGATGGCGTCTGCAAAACAGTTTCCTGACCGGTAAACTGGTCCAAATCGATGTAATCCGCTTTTGTAAAATACAACAGATTACGACCGATAAGTGATACCAAAGCATTTTCTACTACTTTTAGTTTTGCCAGCAATTGTTTGGGGAACCGATAGGTGACTGTTACTTCCCTTAACTTAAGATAGCTACGGTTTTGGATACGCATAGATTGGGTACGGTAATATCCACGTGAACTACCGGCCCAGTTCTGATAAATAACAGGTGTTGTATTGGGCGCAAATGTACGGGTATCAGAAATAACAGTCCCATCAGCATCTCTTTTTAACTCGCCTCCGGTAACAATTACCCCATCTGCGACAAATTGCCCTGTATAAGTAGTACCCCAGCCATCCGGATTATTCTTATAAGCAACCCAATCATTATACCGATGCTCGTTAGCCGATAATTCATGACGTCCGCTACGCCATAAGTTCTCCCAGGTATTATTCTCAATTTTACCACCATACGCTCCATCCAGTGATAAATTGACTATAAAATCTTTTATCTGCAAGGTATTGGTCAAACCAAAATAAAGTCATTATCCGAGTTTCCCCAGAATTTCTTGATAGGGTCTCGTTGAGGCATTCCATTCTGGTAAATTACATTCCCGTCAGGATCACGCATGAAATCTTCCACCCATATCTGATCCACCCTTTCTCCTACTTTAATATATCCCAGATTTTCCAAATCACCATATACTTTATGCAACCATCTGTGGGAAGAAGATATATTAGCCACAATATTCCAGTTCAGATTACGGCTTACCACCGGTTGTCCGGATAGCGTAATCTCATATCCACGGCGGGTATAAGTCAGGCCGTTTACTTTTCTGCTATCTACACCTGAAGAAGGAGGTGTATCCAAATCAAATATTTGCGGACCGTCTTTTGCAATAAAATAAGCAAAATCAATACCCAGCCGGTTTTTAAAAAACCGCATATCTGTCCCGAATTCAACAGAAGAGCTAAATTCCGGTTTAATATTACCATCGATAGCTACATTTCCATAATAAAAAGGTATTTTATTATTCCAGATTCCTCCCTGTGAATAGGTGGTGCTTAACTGGTAAGGTTCCAAATCTCCCCCTACACGTGCATACGATGTTCTCAACCGCAGAAAAGAGAATACATCAGAAATATCTACCATATCTGATATCACTCCACTCAACGATACAGAAGGATAAAAATAGACATTATTATTAACCGGTAAAGTAGAAGATTTATCTACTCTTCCTGTTAAACTCAGGAAAAGAACATCTTTATAATCCAAATCAATAAATCCATAGGCACTTGCTATCTCTTTTTCCCAGCCACCGCTTGTACCGGAACGTTGCTCTACGGAGTTTTGAAGTGTATAAATACCCGGTGCAATAAGCCCTCCTTTAGTAGCACCCCAGTTATTATTTTCTTTAATGCTCCTGAAACTTCCTCCGGCAGATGCTTTTAATCCAAAAGAACGATTTAATTGTTTTGCATAATTGAGTAATATATCTGTATTGCTATCCAGATAATACTCATTTGACTCCTCATATCCACCTACATACTTAAAGTTTTCATCATATACGGAAACTGAGATAGGATATTTTTCATGTTGATTTAATGAATAGGCAGATAGGTTAGAACGTACCCGCACATCTAAATCCGGCGTAATACGCCACTGTAATGTTATATTTCCATGCACATCATTTTTATATTGGCCACATGTATTCTCATAAGCCTGGAAATACATATTATTATACTGTGCATAATCATAATTATATTGCTGCAAACCTTCTTGTCCGGGCATCCAATAGTTTTTCAAATCCCGTATATCATAACTGGCACTACTCCAAATTGCTATGGCATAAATAGGACTTCGTGGATTGTATATAAGGTCCGGATAATTAGGGGATGCTGTCCGGTTATAATTGATTACAGCCTCTACCCGGAAACGTTTACTCAAATCGATACCGCCGGTCATATTAAAATTCAACGAGTTGAGTTTCGTATTTGGAACAGTACCTTTTTGATAGGTATTAGAAAGAGACATTCTTACATCACTCTTTTCACTTTTGGAAGAGATGGATATATTATTGGTTGATACAACCCCGGTTTCAAGATAATTTTTGAGATTGTTGGCACCACGTGCCACAAAAGGAGTTGGTGTTCTCACGCCTGTAACCGGGTCCATCGGACTGTCGTATTGCTTTACTAATTGTCCTTCAAACCGGGGACCCCAAACATCCGAATCAGAATTATTAATCCCATTGATGGTTCCCTTTTCACCATCTCCGAAAGAATACTGATAATCATGACCGGAACCATATTCATTCTGAACTTTTGGAATAGCCAGATAACCAGTCTGAATCTGTGTACCTGAGTTAACCTGTATGGATAATTTATCTTTTTGTCCGGTTGCCCGTTTCGTTGTAATTTGTACAGCTCCGTTTTTCCATATGACCCATATAAAGCGGAAGCTGTAGGTCCTTTTAAAACCGTAATGTTTTCAATGTCATCCGGACTTACATTCCAGGTATCCGATGCAACCGGTACTCCATCTACCACAATCAAAGGTTCTTCTCCACGTAACAGGAGTTTCGGACTTTGAAGTAAATCCGTGGAAACAGCAATCTGTAATCCGGATACTTTTCCTATCATAGAAGAAAAAGGATTCGCATCTCTGGATACATTCAGTTCACCCCCTTTCAATTCCTGTACCGCATATCCCAGAATCTTTTTTTCTTTAACTACTCCCAACGCTGTCACAACTGCCTCCTGAAGCACAACATTCGACTCGGTCAGCCTGATAATAAGCTGTCTTTGGTTTCCAACAGTTATTTCTTTATCATTGAATCCCATATATCTGACTTCCAAAACTATACTTTCGGATGGAACTTCCATTTCAAAGTTTCCGTCATAGTCACTTAAAGTTCCTTTACCCGGTTCTCCTTTTATCTGAATAGTAGCCCCTATCACCGGCTCGTTGTTCCCCTCCTCGATAACAGTACCAGCTATTTTAATTTGGGCGTAAGTTAACTGATAACAGCAAAAAAGATTGCTGTCAGAATTAATTGTTTAATCATGTTTGTTATGAATTGTTTGTTTAGCTACCTATTTTGGCTATTAGTTTATGGGCAGCTTTGGAAAACTGCTTATTATACCGGCTTAATTCATCCATATCCAAAGATGTAAAGTGATGTCTTCCCTGCGACACAATTGTTCTGTTTTCATCATATACAGAATAGCTGATAATATGAGAAATATTATTGTAGGGATACCCTTCTTTCTTTACATAATACTGATCAATTAATACGATATAATCGGCCATAGTCTTTTCCAGCAGTGCGTCGATAGATTCAGCCGGAACAGTAGAAAAGTCACTTTTTATTCCATCTCCTTCTTCAATAAAATCGACTGTCTTCAGGATGGACTGCGCATCCTCACAACAGCAGTATACAGCTTCCATCTTATTAGTACGTGTACAGGCTTTTTCAAGAAGTGTAAAAAAGTTTTTACTAAATACTTCATCTATGGCATCCTCAGGAGCATCCATTTTCTCTGCAAGCAAATCATTAGTAAAATAATTAGAACGCAAATTATGCATAGGTACACCTAAAAATGCAATCCGGGCTGATTCATTTTTATGATAGCTATTTTTACTTTCAGCTTTTTCTTTTGCACTACATAGACCTATCGTAG
>JAJBTP010000265.1 GCA_020860805.1 Tannerellaceae bacterium
ATATATACCTTTGCACCATATTTGAACAAGCAACTTTGTAGATTGTTAATTAGTAACGTGATTTCGTATACCGGAAGATGTATTTCAGAGGGTAAAGTGTGTGCAAGGGGTGGATTATATTATTAATGTAGACCGTATATCCAAGTCTTTTGGAGAAAAAGCGGTTCTGGAGGATATCAATTTAGGTATCCGGAAAGGTGAGTTTGTAACCATTCTGGGGCCGTCCGGATGTGGGAAAACTACTTTATTAAGGCTCATAGCTGGTTTTCAGACTCCTACTGCAGGAGTGATAACAATTGGTGGTAAGGATATAACCCAGACACCTCCTCACAAACGTCCCGTAAATACTGTTTTTCAGAAATATGCTCTTTTTCCTCATCTGAATGTTTACAATAATATAGCATTTGGTCTTAAACTGAAGAAGTTACCCACAAACATAATTGAAAAGAAAGTCAAACAAGCCTTGAAAACGGTTGGAATGACTGATTATGAGGATAGGGATGTGGATTCTTTATCAGGAGGTCAACAGCAGCGTGTTGCAATTGCCCGGGCGATAGTAAATGAACCCGAGGTGTTACTATTGGATGAACCATTGGCAGCATTAGACCTTAAGATGCGGAAAGATATGCAGATGGAACTGAAAGAAATGCATCGTTCTTTGGGTATTACCTTTGTATATGTGACTCATGATCAGGAAGAAGCTCTGACATTGAGTGACCGGATTGTGGTCATGAGTGAAGGTCGTATTCAACAGATAGGCACTCCTCCTGATATCTATAATGAGCCGGTTAATTCATTTGTAGCTGATTTTATCGGTGAAAGTAATATCCTGAATGGCACCATGATTAAAGATAAAGCAGTAATGTTTGCAGGTCGTGAATTTGAATGTGTGGATGAAGGTTTTGGAGAGATGGTCCCGGTAGACGTGGTGATCCGTCCGGAAGACCTCTATATTTTTGAATCATCGGAAGCTGCTCAGTTAACAGGAACTGTTACTTCCTGTATCTTTAAAGGAGTTCATTACGAAATGATGGTAGATACGCCCAATGGATATGAATTTCTGGTGCAGGATTATCATAGTTTTGAAGTGGGGAAAACGGTTGGCCTGTTAGTAAAACCATTTGATATTCATGTAATGAAGAAAGAACGGACCACTAATATCTTTTCCGGTAAAATGGTAGATGATACACATGTTCAGTTTCTGGGTTATACATTTGACTGTATTCCAAACGAGGAAATACAGTCCGGTGATGATGTGGATGTAATGGTTGATTTTTTTGATGTTATCCTCCAGGATAACGAAGAAGACGGTATGATTAATGGTGAAGTTGAGTTTATTCTTTATAAAGGCGATCATTATCATTTGACTGTATTTACAGATTGGGATGAAGACATCTTTGTAGATACCAATGATGTTTGGGATGTGGGTGATCATGTGGGAGTTACTATTCTGCCCGATAAAATTAAAATTAATAAGAAAAGGAATTAAAAGGAATTGTAAACCACTTTGTGGTTTATAATTATTAATAAATAGAAATAATGTTCGAAAAGATAAATATATTCCTGTCCCGGCGGAGAAATTGGGCCATTCCTTATATCCTTTTTTTAGGATTTTTCGTTGTTGTTCCGCTTTTATTGATTGCCTGGTATGCATTTACGGATATGGACGGTACATTTACAGTTGAGAATTTTCAGCGTTTTATGAAGCATCCCGAAGCCTTAAATACGTTTATTTATTCGGTAGGAATTGCGATTATAACAACTCTTGTCTGTATCGTATTAGGATATCCTGCTGCCTGGATTTTAAGCCAGAAGCAATTTAATACATCCCGCACCCTGGTTGTCTTATTTATTCTTCCTATGTGGATTAATATTTTGATTCGTACACTGGCAACCGTTGCCTTATTTGATTTCCTTCATTTTCCGTTGGGAGAAGGGGCACTGATTTTTGGAATGGTCTATAATTTTCCTCCCTTTATGATTTATCCTATCTACAATACATTGTTGAAGATGGATAAGAACCTGATTGAAGCAGCGCAGGACCTGGGAGCTTCTCCCTTTCAGGTTTTTACCAAAACGATATTTCCACTTTCCATGCCGGGGGTCTCCAGCGGTGTTATGATGGTTTTTATGCCTACTATATCAACGTTTGCTATAGCTGAACTGTTAACTATGAATAATATTAAATTATTTGGTACCACTATCCAGGAAAATATAAATAATGGTTTGTGGAATTACGGGGCCGCCCTTTCGCTTATTATGCTTCTGCTGATAGGTATTACCGGCTTAATTAATGGGGATGCAAATAAATCAGCAAATGACGGAGGGTTAATATGATGACAAGAGTACTAGGAAAAGCATATTTATGGTTTCTGCTTCTGCTTCTATATGCGCCGATTCTGATTATTATGATTTTTTCTTTTACAGAAGCTAAAGTATTAGGTAACTGGACCGGTTTTTCAACGAAGTTATATACGTCTCTTTTCTCCGGAGGGGTACACCGTTCATTGATTAGTGCTATCTGGAATACACTGGCAATTGCTTTAATTGCTGCCACTGTATCTACTATTCTGGGAAGTATAGCTGCCGTTGGTATTTATAATCTGAAAGCCCGTAGCCGGCAGGCTATTGGTTTCGTAAATAGTATACCTGTTCTGAATCCGGATATTATAACAGGGGTGTCCCTTTTTCTCCTTTTTATCAGTTTTGGAATATCACAGGGGTTTACCACAGTAGTACTGGCACACATTACTTTTTGTACACCGTATGTAGTGTTAAGTGTACTACCCCGTTTGAAGCAAATGAATTCTAATATTTATGAAGCTGCTTTGGATTTGGGAGCTACCCCTTTTCAGACTTTGCGGAAAATCATTGTCCCGGAAATTCGTCCGGGTATGATTAGTGGCTTTATTCTTGCTTTTACCCTATCTATTGATGATTTTGCCGTTACTATTTTTACCATAGGAAATGAAGGACTGGAAACTTTATCAACCTATATTTATGCTGATGCACGTAAAGGGGGATTAACTCCGGAATTACGTCCGCTCTCTACCATTATTTTTGTTACCGTATTGCTTCTATTGATAATAATCAATAAACGGGCAGGTAAAATTCAAAAAGTTACGCAATGAAAATAAAACAACTCATCTTCATGCTGTTTTGCATAACCTTACTGGTTGCCTGTGGCCGTACAGATGAACAGCGTAGTAAAATCCTGAAAGTGTATAACTGGGCGGATTATATTGATGAAGAGGTCCTGGATAAATTTCCTGTATGGTACAAGGAGTAAACCGGAGAAGATATCCGTATTATCTATCAGGTATTTGATATCAATGAAATCATGCTGACCAAAATAGAGCGTGGACATGAAGACTTCGATGTCGTGTGTCCTTCAGAGTATATCATTGAACGGATGCTAAAGAAAGATTTACTCTTACCCATCGAACGCAATTTTGGAAACACACCGGATTACATAGATAATGTCTCACCTTATATCCGTGAGCAACTGGATAAAATCAGCCAACCGGGTCGTTCGGCTAATGAGTATGTAGTCGCTTATATGTGGGGCACTGCCGGTTTATTATACAATAAGAAATTTGTCCCGGAAGAAGATGTAGAGAGTTGGGAATGTCTTTGGGGCCCTAAATATAAAGGTAAAATCCTGATGAAAGATAGTTACCGGGATGTATATGGTACAGCTATTATTTATGCCCATACCCAACAATTGGCAGATAGTACGGTAACAGTAGAGGAGTTAATGAATGATTATTCTCCTGAAGCAATAGCTTTAGCCGAAGAATTCCTGAAAGCAATGAAACCCAATGTTGCCGGGTGGGAAGCAGATTTTGGGAAAGAAATGATGACCAAAAATAAAGCGTATATTAATTTTACCTGGAGTGGAGATGCTGTCTGGGCAATTGAGGAGGCTGAAGCTGTTGGTGTAGAACTGGATTATGAAGTACCTATGGAAGGAAGTAATATCTGGTTTGATGGATGGGTTATACCCAAATATGCCCGGAATACCAAAGCTGCATCTTATTTTATTAATTACCTGTGTAATGCAGAAATTGCATTAAAAAACATGGATGAGATAGGCTATGTGAGTGCCGTTGCCACACCGGAAATTCTGGAAGACCGGATAGATGAGTCCCTCGAAGAATGCCAGGACCTGACTTATTTCTTTGGTCCGGGAGCAGAATGTGTCTCTGTAGACCCTGTTCAGTATCCGGATATAGAAGTTGTACGCCGTTGTGCTATGATACGTGATTTTGGAGACCAAACGGAACAGGTTCTGGAAATGTGGAGCCGGGTGAAAGGCGATAATTTAAATACTGGTATTGTTTTATTGATATTTCTGGTTTTTGGATTACTTTTGATTTGGATAATATATCAACGCTATAAAAAATACAGGTTGCAACAACGTTATCGGAGTCGTCGCCGTCGTTGGTATAAGAAAAAATAAAGTATGGAAGGGATTAAAAACCTCATATTTGATTTTGGTGGTGTATTGATTAACCTTACCCGTAATCGTTGCATTGAGGCTTTTGAAGAGTTGGGAGTTACTAATATCAGATCATTAGTTGCGAGCAATTATCATCATAAAGACTTGTTTATGCATCTGGAGATGGGAATGATAACAGTCAGTCAGTTTCACGACGGTATTCGTAGTATGAGTGGACGGTTATTGACTGACCAACAAATTGATATGGCCTGGATAGCCATGCTGGATGATGTACCCACCTATAAGCTGGACCTGTTACTGGAATTAAAAAACAATATAGGATACTATTATTAAGCAATACAAATGAAATTCACTGGAAATGGGCTGAACGAACCTGTTTTACTTACCAGGGGACATACTATCAGGGATTTTTTTGATAAAGTATACCTGTCCTATGAATTGAATATGGAAAAACCCAATCCTGATATTTTTGAATTTGTTCTTTCAGATGCTTCTATTCAACCTGCTGAAACCCTTTTTCTGGATGATGCCCAACCCAATTGCCGTACAGCAGAATCCCTGGGTATTAACACCTATATGCCGGAACCCAGGGAAGATTGGTCACATCTCTTTAAGGATATTAACGTACCCGTTCAAAAGTAACAAAAGAATAAGGATAAGGATGTTTATCATCGGCCGGATGGTCTTCCCGCTCTACTTCTTTCCAATCAGCATAATTAATTTCCGGAAAAAACGTATCCGCGCCATCAAAGGTGTGGTGGATGTAAGTCAGATACATTTTATCAGCTCTTTCCAACGCTTGTTTATAGACCATTGCCCCACCAATCATAAATACTTCATCTTCTTTTTCACAGATATCCAACGCATCTTCCATCGATTCGCAGGCAAAGCAGTCTACAAAGCCGGCATCCGGTATACTTGTAAGAATAATATTTTTACGGTTAGGAAGCGCCCCTTTAGGTAAGGACTTGAATGTTTTACGACCCATCACAATTGCGTGGCCGCTTGTGAGCTCTTTAAACCGTTTTAAATCGTTAGGTAAATGGCATAAAAGCTGTTGGTTTTTACCAATAGCATTGTGTTCTGCAATAGCTGCAATAATAGAAACTGTGCTCATATTTAGTATCATTTAGTTTGTGTGTTATACTGCTACTACCCCCTTAATATGAGGATGAGGCTCGTATCCTTCCAGTGTGAAGTCTTCATACTGGAAGTCAAAAATACTTTTTACTTCCGGATTAATTTTCATGACCGGTAGTTTCATAGGTTCACGGTTCAGCTGGAGCTTTACCTGTTCCAAATGATTTGTGTAGATATGGGCATCTCCCAGCGTATGAATGAAATCACCGGCTTTTAGTCCGGTTACCTGTGCCATCATCTGAAGCAACAACGCATAAGAGGCAATATTAAAAGGCACTCCAAGGAATATATCAGCACTTCGCTGGTACATCTGCAGGCTGAGCCGCCCGTTCGCAACGTAAAACTGGAAAAAGGCATGACACGGAGGTAAATTCATATTTTCCAGATCTCCGACATTCCATGCACTGACAATAATTCTCCGGGAATCCGGATTGTTTTTAATCGTTTCAACAGCTTCGGTAATTTGATCAATAGAACCGCCTTTGTAGTCAGGCCATGAACGCCACTGGAAACCATAGATATGGCCCAGATTTCCATCTGCATCTGCCCATTCATTCCAGATGCGTACACCGTGTTCCTGCAGGTATTTAGCATTTGTATTACCCTGTAAAAACCAGAGCAATTCATAGATAATAGATTTCAGATGCAGTTTTTTAGTTGTTAATAATGGAAAACCCTCTTCCAGATTGAAGCGCATCTGATGTCCAAATACACTATAAGTGCCTGTCCCTGTCCGGTCTTCCTTTTTTACACCTTCCTGAAGAACCCGGTCTAACAGATCTAAATATTGTTTCATCCTTGCTATTTTGGTAGAATGCAAATGTACAAAACGTAAGTATATAAAACAAATTAAGCAATATTAAGGACGAATGAATGTAGTAACCGGTTTTTCATCCCGTAAATGATTTATCCAGTCATTGTTGGTACAACCATTTTCAACCTGTTTCTTCCCCGTTTCATCGTACATAATAGTGTCATATAAGTATAAGTCTTGCATGTTGATATAGCTACCATCCGGAAATACAATTTTCTCGTATCTGTCATTAAGCGTTTCGACTGTCATACCATAACTCTGGAGTTCCTCCATGCAATATTTTACATAATAATAGTAATCACAATCTTCCCTTTCTTCCCCTTCTTTTTCTAACATCCTATCAATTTGTTCATCGTTACAGGGCATAACAAAAATACCTTTTCCCTGTGTAACATAATAATTCTCTTAGGTCTCGTAGTAAGTAAAGTAATTTATTTGCCACTTATCTTCCTTTTTC
>JAJBTP010000282.1 GCA_020860805.1 Tannerellaceae bacterium
GGCACTATCAGTATTGCTTCTTATACAGCATCCTTTTATAATACATTAAATAGTATTGAATTTCCCGCATTGGTCAGAGTAGAAGGTAATCTGGATATACAAACTTCGCATATTACTCATATTAACGGGTTTAAATCTCTTGAATATGTAGGAGGCCGGTTATATCTTTTTTGGCTTCCTAAAGTAGAAAATATACAATTTCCAGTTTTGAAGGAAGTTGGTGTGCTTACTTTACAACATGCCACCAGTACTGCTAATCAGAACGCAGTTCTTACTAATCTGGATGGATTCAGTACGCTCGAGCGAGTTTCTTCTGTAACTATCCGTTACCATAGAGCACTGGAGTCTTTTGAAGGCCTGGCACAGGCATACCACTTGTCGTTGCCGGAGTGGGATGTCAGAAACAATCGTTTATATAATCCTACATCAGCAGATATGGATGCCGGTGAGTATGTATATGTTCAGGGAGAATAAAAATGTACAGATTAAGGTATGGTGAAATATAATATTCTTAAATATAGTACTTTTCTTTTCTTCTTTTTTTGTATGTACTAATTGTACAAAAGATGAAGAATATACACTCGAAGGAAAGAAAGAACCTGTTCTGTTGTTTGATGAATCAACCGGTATTTGTATGGTAAAAGCAGGGAATGCTGTTACTATCACACCTACTGTAACCGATGCGATAGACCCGGTTTATACCTGGAAGCATGAAGGTGAAATAGTATCTACCGAATTGATATATACTTATCAATCCAGACAGGATAGAACTGGTAGTTTTATTCATCATTTCCGGGTAGATGCTTCTAATGGTTCTGTGCAGGATTCAGTCCGGATTGATGTTGTAGAAAAAACGCCTCCTGTCATCTCTTTTCCTGTGCCGGAAGAGGGGATTATCATAATAAGTGGAGAACGTTATCTGGTAGAACCAAATGTCAAATTTGCTGAAGGGGCTACGTATGAATGGGTGCAGAATAAAGAAGTGGTCGGTACAGAAGAGAATTATTGGTTTGAACGTGTGGATGTGGGATTTCATACTCTTATTCTTACAGTTACCAATGAAGATGGAAAAACAAGTGAAACTCTTCAACTGGAGGTAATCGAACATCCCGGACTTACTGTTTCTTTTGAACAGGAAGTATATACAGTGCCTATCGGACGTTCTTTATTACTGACTCCGCTTATTACATACAGTACGGGAGATACTTCGTTTGAATGGTTGGTGGAAGATTTGAATCAACTATTGGGTGCAGAGAGTGAATTCCTGTTTACTCCTGCTGAGGAAGGCCACTACCGGATTACCGTGAAAGCAACAGAAGGTAAAGATATAACTGAAGCCTCTGTAATTGTTCATTGTACTGCTGCCGAAGGAACATACCGCCGGCCTGTGAAAAGCAATAGTTCACAGTATAGCACCGTTGTCTATGAATTCCTTCCGGCTCCAGGCCAGTTTGTTAACGAGGCATTTACCGGAACAACAATGGAAGAGGTTTGTCCTAAAGTACAAGCCCGGCTGGATAAAATGGGATATGTCTCTTTAGGTGCATTCGGAGGGTATATTATTGTCGGATTCGACCATAGTATAGCAAATGTAGAAGGTGAATATGATTTTGCTGTTTATGGGAATGCTTTTTCAGGAAGTTCGGAACCCGGAATTGTATGGGTAATGCAGGATGAAAACGGCAATGGACTTCCGGATGATACCTGGTATGAGTTGAAAGGCAGTGAAACAGATAAACCGAAAACTATCCGGAATTATGCTGTTACCTATTACAAACCGGCCGGTATTCAAATGTCGGTACAATGGAGGGATAACCAGGGCCAAAGTGGAAAGGTTAACTATTTCGGTTCATTCCATCCGGCGCCTTATTATTACCCAAACTGGGTGTCTACGCAAAGTTATACACTCAGGGGGGACACGTCTGGAATCTAAAACCTATATGGATGCCATAACCAATACCTGGATTAATCCTGCTTATGGATGGGGATATGCGGACAATCTGGGAACAGATGCCGGGAATAAAACCAATGAGGAAGCAGGCGGAAATCCGAACTTTTTCAGGATTGAAAATGCAATACATGCGAATGGCGAGCCGGTTAATTTACAATATATTGATTTTATAAAGGTGCAGACTGCTATTCAGGCAAATGCAGGAATTTTAGGTGAAGTCTTTACGGAGGTATTAGGATTTGAAGATTTAAATATACAATAATAAATAAGTACAAACAGATATATGAAACGAGTAACAACGAAATATATGTTTTTGCTGTTCATCCTTTTAACAGGATTAATAGCGTGTAGTGATGATGAAAAGGAGGAAACACTGGTATTTAAAGGATCGGATGCTTTTATAACTTCTTTCCGGTTAGAAAAAATGATATCTTTTATGAAGGAGTTATTAAAGGGACTGAGATTATTACAATAACTTTGCCGGCAGATCTCTCTCTCATATCCGGTGTAACACCTTCCATCACTTATAGCGAAAATGCGTCTATCTCCCCTGACCCTTCTTCGGTTTCCAACTGGGAGGAGAGTGAACAGTTTACAGTCAGGGCTTATGACGGAACCACAACTGTCTATACTTATTCAGTAGAAAGAGAAACCAACACGTATGAAGGTTCTCTCCATTTTACTACACAACAAGAGGTTGATGCATTCGTAGCACAACAGATTCATGTGATTGAAGGAAGTCTGATTATTGGTAAAGAAAATAGGGAGGAAGATGAAGAGGGTATAACAGATATCGCTGGCCTCGCTACTTTGAAACAGATAACGTATGACCTGGTTATTAATCCAGGTTACACCGGTAACACTTTGGATGTATTTGAAAATCTCCGGCATGCCGGAAGTATTACGGTAAAGGATTTGCCTCATGTATCTACTATTGAAGCCAGTAATCTGCAAACTATCCGGTATGCATTATCTCTTGCCGGAGATAAAGTGGAAACCCTAAATTTCCCAAATTTGGAATCTATTGGTGGAGGTCTTTATTTGTATTTGCCGGAAATGACGTCTGCCGGTTTTAATTATCTGAGAAGTATAGGAAGTGACTTATACCTGCCGGGAGCAACAGAACACTCGCTCCAAACGATATCTTTCCCTTTACTCGAAACCGTTCAGGGTTCTGTTACACTTAAAAGTTATCCGGCTTTAAACGCTGTACAGTTTCCTGCACTTACTTTTGCCGGAGCTTTGATAATTGATGAGTTACCTGTTCTGTGTGAACTTAATTTCCCGGTTTTAAAAGAAATTAAGGGAACACTTGATTATAATTCCTGTGTTTTGTTGGAAAAGCTGACTTTTCCACAACTGGAACGTTGTAATGGTAATTTTAATTTTCGACCGGCTACTAATCCTATGCTTGAAACGCTTGACTTCTCTTCTTTAAAAATAGTAGGCGGTCTTATGACAATATATCCGGCTTATTATCCATCTCTGAAAAAGCTTGTATTTCCGTTATTGGAAGAAACCGGAAATCATCTTTCAATAGCTATTGGAGCTCATACCGCTTATTCGGCGTTAGAGTCGATAGCGATGCCGAAGCTAACAACCATTCATGGTAATTTGAGTATTACAGCAGATTATGCACCCAGCCAGATGTTGACTAAATTAGATTTCCCATCATTACTATATGTGCAGAATATTAATATTACCTATCTCCAGGCTCTAACTTCCTTTGACTCGTTTGCTAAATTGATACGGGAAGGGGAACTTTCTTCCTGGAGTATAACCAATTGTGGAGTGAATCCTACTTACGAAGAGATGGTGGAGTTATATGGTAAAGAATAAATGAAGCAATGAACCCGGTGAAAAACATACTTTGTCTCTGCTGTTGTCTGACGAACATCCTGCCACTTGCTGCACAGGACTTCCCTGTACAACAAGAGCGTGAACTGGCAGATGTGGTGGTGACGGCAGAACGGTTGTTGTCCAACATCGGGATTCAACAGACCATACTGGATTCAACAACCCTGCGTCAGACCGTTTCGCTGAGTCTGGCAGATGTACTGACGCAGAATAGTACGATTTTTATTAAGTCTTACGGAAGGGGGGCCCTGTCGACAGCTTCTTTCCGGGGTACAGCCCCTTCACATACGCAGGTTACCTGGAACGGTATGAAGATTGATTCACCTATGTTAGGGCAGGTAGATTTTTCGCTGATACCCTCTTTCTTTGTGGATAAAGCCAATTTATATCATGGCGCCAGTTCAACCGGTATTACCGGGGGTGGACTGGGTGGAGCTATTGCACTGGGCACCCGTGCATCAGGTGAAAAAGGATTGGGTATGCAATACATTCAGGGTGTAGGTAGTTACCATACGTTTGATGAGTTTTTCAGGCTACAATATGGTACAGGCCGGTGAGAGAGTAGTACACGGGTACTTTATTCTTCTTCACGGAATGATTTTGGTTATACCAATTATAATAAAAAAAGATTACCAGCAAAATTCCTATCCCAAAGAACATAACAAAAACGGAGCATTTAATGACCTGCATCTGATGCAGGAAGTCTATTATACGGGAGGCCGGGGTATAAAAGCCTCTCTTTATGCCTGGTATATGCATTCCGACCGGGGCATTCCTATGCTGAATGTAGATTATAAGGAAGAGAGTAAAAGCCGGAATACACAAGTGGAATCTACTCTGCGGGTGGGAGGAGACTGGAATAAAATACGAGGTAGTCTCAAATATGGATTTAAAGCCGGTTATACTTATACTGATTTAAATTATACCTATCTGGCTGATGTAGGAACGGAAGAGTTGTCCGAAATGGTAAACTCACAAAGCTATGTACATTCTTTCATGGCACAGGCAGAAGGGGAGTATAGCTGGTGGAATAAATGGATGCTTACCGGACGGCTGACCGGTTATCAACATGCAGTAGAAAGTGTAGACCGTTCCATTATCACAACTGCAGGCAATACAGCCACTGTGGGATATGATAAAGCCCGGACAGAATTAGCAGGATTACTCTCCCTGCGTTATACACCGGTGGAGTGCCTGGGAATAGCCGTCAATCTGCGGGAAGAATATTTTGGAGAATGTACCCCGTTAATTCCTGCTGCCTTTGTGGATTATCTGGTAATCCGCCGGAGCAATGTATTAGTAAAAGCCTCCATTGTCCGCAACTACCGGTATCCTACATTGAATGACCTTTATTTATGCCGGGAGGTAATGATTCCCTGCGCACAGAGAAAGGATATACATATGATGGAGGAGTAGAATTTACCGTTAGACGGAAACAATTAAACTTCAAAGGAGAAGTAACGGCCTACGACTCATATATCCGTGACTGGATTGTGTGGTTACCTACCTTTAAAGGATTTTGGTCGCCGGTGAATGTAAAGAAAGTGCATAGTTATGGGATAGAGATAAAGGCAAGTGCCCGGATAGAACCGGCTAAACACTGGTGGCTGACGGCAGATGCTAATTATGTCTGGACACGCTCCATTAATCAGGGCGACCCTGCCAGTTGGGGCGATGAATCCATCGGCAAACAGTTAGTATACATTCCAGAACATGCTTCTGTTATTACTACCCATCTGGGATGGAAACAATGGCAACTCACCTACAAGTGGAATTATTACAGTGAACGATATACTACCTCCAGCAATGAAACCCAGACCAAACGGGGAGTTATCACACCTTATTATATGAATGATATAGCATTGGAAAAGGTCTGGAAAACACGTTGGTCTACTTTTTCGTGTAAAGTATCGGTAAACAACTTATTCAATGAAGAATATGAATCGGTGCTTTCCCGTCCTATGGCAGGACGTAATTATAATCTTTATATAGGCATTATACCTAACCTAAAAAATAGGTTTTAAATAAATTATTCACTTTAAAAAAGAAAAAACAATGAAAATGAACAAGTATTTTCTGTATGTAGTCTTAACAGCTTTGACTGCATGTTTTACAATTTCCTGTAGTAGTGACGACGTACTTGCCGGAACGGGAGTAGGTGATGGAGATAGTAAGGGAGCCGGTACTATTACAACCCGCACAGATACTTACTATCTCGATCCGGATGTATTAGCTCTTTTTTAGATGGTAACGGACTGACTGTGGTTCCGGATACTACTTTAGTCAATCCGGCAGGAGAATACTGGAAGGATACACAGAATTATGGTAACTCCAAAGATTTGACAGTAAGCGACTTTGTTTTTTCTCATGTAGCAGATTATGATTCACAATGGGGTTCCCCGTTCTGAAATGGTTTTACTGTTTCAACAGTAAATGACAGTCAATGTTATACGAATTATGAAGCTCCCTATTCTTCTCTTTGGATTAATCATCAATGGGGTTGTATGGACGCTGATAATGACCCTAATGATCCTTATGAAACTCCATTCCTGGGTAGCCTATTGGAATTCTACAGAGACCTTGGGAAATGCATTTGATGAGTCTGAATACAGTTTGTGGGTGAAATTGGAGAATGAAGCCCTCTTTACTCCGGAATCATTTCAGGTTTGTTTCCATCCCTGGTCTTATTATAGTGTTGAAGAAGGGGATGGATTTGCTACAGCATTTGATAAAAGTAAAAATACAGATTATTTCAGATTGCATATGTATGGAGTTAAAGAAGATGGTACTTTTATAAGTACTCCTGTGACTTATCCGTTTGCTGATTATACATTGACACCGAAAGTATTTCCTGAAACAGGATGGGTAACTATAAAAAGTTTCCCGGGGCTGGAAAATATTAAATATTTAGTATTTCAGATGGATACATCGGATAAAAGTGAATATGGCGGGATTGAATATTTAAATACAGCCACATAATTCTGTTTAAGAGAACTTAAAGCTACCGTTACTGTAAATGTAGCTAAAGAGGAAGAGTAAGAATAAAG
>JAJBTP010000094.1 GCA_020860805.1 Tannerellaceae bacterium
AAACTGCTACTATTCCATTACTGTTATATCCGACTTTTACTCACCCGTATATAATTATAGCCGGAGTTTTCAATTTTTTGTAATTAATAATTACCATAAGGCAAAAGATGTAGAGGATTTTGCCCGGTTAGGAGGCTATTCCGTCCCTACTTTCCGGCGTATTTTCAAAGATACTTTCGATGAACCGGTTTATAAATGGTTGGTTCGTCAGAAATGCCAGGATATTCAGCAAGACCTTTTAGGCTCTGATTTATCAATCAAAGATATCAGTCAGAAGTATGGATTTGAATCTTTGGCAAATTTTTCTCATTTTTGCAGAAGTAATTTTGGTAAGTCACCCCGGGCATTGCGTTCGGAATAAGGAGTTTATACTATGAGAAAAGGATTTTTCCTGTCTATAATCCTCTTTTTATTGATCTTGTGTGTCGGTTGTAATAATGAAAAAGAGCCTGCTATTCCCTCTGATAGAACGGTTTTAATTTATATGTCTGCCGAGAATAGTATCAGTAACTATTCTCATCAGAATTTAAAGAGTATTCTGGAAGGTGCTAAAAATAATAATTTGAACGGAGGAAATCTATTAGTTTATATTGATTCCAGACAAACCACACCTTATCTGTATAAAATTAAACAGAATTCAAATGGAACTACGGAAACTGAAGTCATAGAACAATACGAAGAACAAAACTCTGCTGACCCTACAGTTATGAGTAGTGTTATTAATACGGTCCTGAGAAAATATCCCTCAGCGAGTTATGGCTTATTTTTATGGAGTCATGGTACAGCCTGGTTACCGGGTGATTTATCTGATTATACCACCCGTGCCTTTGGGGAAGATTCCGGAAAACATATGGAAATTAATACGTTAAAAGAAACTCTCCCTTCCGGTATCTTTGATTTTATCATTTTTGATGCCTGTTATATGGCAAGTGTAGAGGTTACATATGCGTTGAAAGAAAAAGCAGACTATATTTTAGCATCTCCCACAGAAGTTTTAGGAAATGGGATGCCATACGAAGAAATTATTCAGCCTCTTTTTGCCACCAATTTATCTGTTTCTGAAATGCTGGAAAAGATAGGAAGGTTATTTTTTACTTTTTATAAAGAACAGAAAAAAGGAAACTATTATCCAATTTCCGCTTCTATTTCTTTAGTGGATACCCATGCATTGGATGCGTTAGCCACAGCCTGTAAAACGATATTATCCGGTGAATTTGAAACGATGTATGAACTTCCTAAAAAAATATCCAGTCTTTGGATTACCTTGAATATAATACACGGATGTTATATGATATGAGTGATATCATGTCGCATTGTTTTTCAGATAAGCAGGAAACAGATTATAGGAATGCATTCGATAAAACCGTTTTATATAAACAGACTACAGAAAAAGCATATTATAGTTTAGGAAACGGTACGGAATTACCTATTGATGTGGATAGATTTTGTGGATTAAGTATGTATTTACCTCAAAGCGATTTGCCAAAACTAAATGATTGGTATAAAGATTTAGACTGGTATAAAGCAGTATATGAATGATTATTTTTCCTCTCAGTAATAAAAACATACACAACCTACACGCTTGAGATTAATTGTTTGATAAATAAGAAATTAAAGCGTGTATTATTAAAAATAGAACATACACGTTTTGAGAAACCTACACGCAATGTAGTCTTTTACTTCCAGGGAGACAGAATAGACTTCGCTATCCGGACTCATCAGATTCCTGCCTCCCGGTAGACTTATCAGGTTATTGAAGTAGTTTAGGGTGTACACCCAAGCCGAAATAAAGTGTACACTCAACAGATAGTATAATGTACACCATACCATCCCGTTAGTGTACACTGTAGACTATTTTTGCGCACGGATAACCTTACTTATACTATTGAATGAGGACATCCGGGTGAGCGGGGTAGGCTTACTTTCCCGCTTAAACCTGTATATTTTCATTTGCTGGCTTGAAAAGTTGAGTTTATAAGGCGTGCTATAGAGAAAATGAACAGAGGCCATCTCTGAATGAGATGACCTCTTGTGTTTTTTATATTCTTTCTAATGTTGCCAGTAAGAATTTCCAGGTCTTTTCAACGGACGGAATATGGATCCGTTCATCGGGTGAATGGGGAAATTCTAAATCCGGACCAAAGGATATCATATCCATAGCCGGGTAGATTCCCTGTATGATACCGCACTCTAAGCCTGCATGAATAACGTTAATAGCAGGCGTTTTATCAAATAATTCCTGATAAGTAGCTGTCATTGTATTCAAGATCGGTGAATTAATATTGGGTTGCCATCCGTTATAAGAGCCTCCATATTCTACTTTAGCTCCGGCTAAAGCAAATACACTTTCAAGACTTGAACATAGTGCTGCTTTCCTGCTTTCAGAAGAACTGCGGACTAATATTTTTACTTCAATTAATCCGTTTTCAGATTTTACTACAGCCAGGTTAGAGGAGAATTCTACTGTTCCCGGAAAATCATTTAACATGCTGATGACTCCGTTTTGACAGCCTTCTATCGCATTAATAAGACCATCCTGAATCTCTTCCGGGATTAATATAGAAGGCATATCTGCACTTTCTACAGTAAATTGAATGTTGTCTTCAATTCCCTGGTATTCTTCCCTATATAAGTCCTGGAAGTCGGCTACCATTTCCTATAATATCTCTGCATTATCTCCCGGGATGGTAATAATCGCAAAAGCTTCCCGTGGGATAGCATTCCGTAAAGAGCCTCCTTCTATAGAGGAAAGTCTTGCTCCACAGCCTGCTATAGCTTCTTTCAGGAAACGGCACATCAGTTTATTGGCATTGCCTCGCCCCAAATGAATATCTACGCCGGAATGTCCTCCTTTCAATCCTGTAAGGCTTAATTTAACCGCCATATCTCCTTCCGGAATGTATTTGTCATCTTTAAACTGGAAAGATATGTTTAGATCAGCTCCTCCGGCACAACCTACAAATAGTTCGCCCTCATCTTCAGAGTCACAGTTAATAAGAATTTCTCCTTTACAGAAACCGGGTTTTAGGCCAAAGGCTCCGTCCATTCCTACTTCCTCGTCTACAGTAAAGAGGGCTTCAATAGGCCCGTGTGTGAGGGAATTATCGGAAAGAACGGCCATCGTTAAAGCAACTCCAATACCATTATCGGCACCTAAAGTGGTATCCCGTGCAGTTACCCACTCGCCATCAATGTAAGCATCAATGGGATCGGTCAGAAAATCATGTTCTATGTTTGAATTTTTTTGGGGAACCATATCCAGATGGGATTGCAGGATAACGGTTTTGGCTTTTTCCATGCCAGGAGTGGCCGGCTTACGAATAAGAATGTTTCCGGTTTCGTCCTGTAAAGTTTCCAGTCCTAAACCGTTGCCGAATGCTTTCATGTATTCGGTTACCTCTTTCATGTGTCCTGTTGGACGGGGAATTCGTGTTAAGTCATAGAAATAACCCCACACGCTTTTAGGAGAAAGATCCTGAATGTTTGCTGACATATCTATCAATTTAAGATGAAACTTTTATTTTTTTACTCATTTAGTTCTCTGTTGCGGGCTCCTCTTTATTTGTAAGTGGAAGAGCAACGATGCCTACGATACCACAAAGTACCACCCAAATGGATTGAACGGCAAATACAACCATCGCAAATGCTTTAGCATCCAATTCTTCAACCCCATAGCGCATAAGAGTAGTATATACCATGAAGTGCCAGGCGCCCATTCCTCCCTGTACCGGTGCAGCCACTCCGATACTACTCATCGTAAATGCCATCAATCCGGCAACAATGCCCAGATCTTTTGTGAAATCAAAGGCATAGAAAGTCAGATAAAAATATAAAAAATATCCGGTCCAGATAGCTAATGTCTGTAAAATAAACATTATTTTCTTATCCATCAGCCATACACTTTTCATTCCTTCCCATATATTCCACAAAATGCCTTTTATTTTCTGTACCAGTTTGTAGTTGCTCATGTAGGTAAATACAAACCATATTATTCCTGCCACAATAATTAGTACGGGTACTAACCAGGAGGAGTTTAGGATGGAGTTAAAACCTTCCATCACCGCTGGGTTTTTTCCAAAATAAACAGAGAAAAAATTGAAGTTAAATATAAAGATGAAAAGTGTAATAAGACCGACTGTAACTGTATCAGAAACCCGGTCTACCAGTAGGGTTCCGATGAGTTTTGTGAATGATATTTTTTCGTATTTCGATATAACCCCGCATCGCCATACCTCTCCGACACGTGGCAGAATGAAATTGATAGCATAATTACCCTGGACAGCATATATCAGATTACTCATCCGGAACTTTTCACCCAGCGAACTAATTAGTAATCCCCAACGTATGGCCCGGATTACGTTACCCGCCAATCCAAAAAGTAAAGAAAATGCTAATATGTCGTAACGAACTCCTTGTTTTAGAATAAGCCACATCTCATTAAAATCTGTGTCTTTGTAGATATACCATAACAATGCGACACCTAATGCCAGTGGTAAGATAACCTTGAGAGTCGTGCTCAGGAGCTTCTTAAAATCCATTATAGATAGGATACTTTAAATTATTTATTGTACTTTTGCGTAACTGCAAAGATAAACATTCAATCTTGTAAAACAAACTTTCTTGCAGACAGAACAGTGGGATGAAACCGGTAAGACCAAAAAAAGTATTAGGACAACATTTCCTGAAAGATTTGCAAATTGCTCAACGGATTGCAGATACTTTATCAGATTTCAAAGAATATCCGGTTCTGGAAATAGGTCCGGGAATGGGTGTACTTACCCGTTTTTTGCTGGATGAAAAACATGACCTTTCTGTAGTAGAGTTGGATTCGGAATCAGTAGCGTATCTGAATCAACATTTTCCGGAATTGCAAGGCCGTATTTTTGCGGAAGATTTTCTTAAAATGGATTTAAAACAGCTTTTTCCCGGTCCGTTTTGTGTAATTGGAAATTATCCTTATAATATCTCCAGCCAGATTTTCTTTAAAGTACTGGACTATAAAGACCAGATACCTTGTTGTTCAGGTATGCTTCAAAAAGAGGTGGCTGAGCGTTTGGCGGCTGGACCGGGGAGTAAAACCTATGGTATTTTAAGTGTGTTATTACAAGCCTGGTATGATGTGGAATATCTGTTTACTGTAAGTGAACATGTTTTTGACCCGCCTCCCAAAGTGAAGAGTGGCGTTCTCAGAGCGGTTAGAAATACCAGAATAGATTTGGGATGTGATGAAAAACTTTTTAAAACCGTTGTAAAAACATCCTTTAATCAGAGGCGTAAAACTTTGCGTAATTCCATGAAACCACTGCTGGGAAAAGAATGTCCGGATTATAGTTCGCCCTTGTTCGACAAACGTCCCGAGCAATTATCAGTAGAACAGTTTGTGGAATTAACACTGATTACAGAACGAAACTTAAAAAATCAATCCGATAAAGAAAGTTGAAACGATCAAAAGAGAGTAGATAAATGATCGAACTGACAAAAGAATATGTAGAACTCCTCAGGCAGGTTATTGATCAGAAGGATGATCCAAAGGCAAAAGATTTACTGAAAAATCTTTATCCGGCTGATATTGCAGAACTTTTCCAAAAATTATCGTTAGATGATGTTATCTATCTCTATCTTTTGATGGAGGGAGAGAAAGCTGCTGATGTGTTGATGGAACTGGATGATGATGACCGTGCCAAACTTCTGAAAGTCCTGCCTAATGAATTGATTGCAAAACGTTTCATAGATAATATGGATACGGATGATGCGGTTGATTTAATGCGTGATCTGGATGAAGATACGCAGGAGGAGATTCTTCCACAAATGGAAGATATAGAACAGGCCGGTGATATTGTAGACCTGTTGAAATATGATGAAGATACGGCCGGGGGGTTGATGGGTACCGAAATGATCGTAGTCAACGAGAATTGGAGTATGCCTCAATGTATTGAGGAAATGCGTTCCCAGGCAGAAGAAATGGATGAAATTTATTACGTATACGTAATAGATGATGATGAAAAACTGCGGGGGGGGGTATTGCCTCTTAAGCGCTTGATAACAAATCCTTCTGTGTCTAAAATCAAGCATGTAATGAAAAAGAGCCTATTGCTGTGCGGGATGATGATAGTATTGAGGAAGTAGCGCAGGTAATTGAAAAATATGACTTGGTGGCTCTGCCTGTTGTGGATAGTATAGGCCGTTTGATAGGCCGGATTACGGTGGATGATGTGATGGAAGAAATCCGGGAACAACGTGAACGTGAGTATCAATTGGCTTCCGGTCTTTCGCAGGATGTGGAAACTTCGGATAATGTATTTCTTCAGACAGCTGCCCGTTTACCGTGGCTGGTAATGGGCATGATTGGTGGTTTGGGAAATTCGATGATATTAGGAGGATATGAAGCCAATCTGGGGACCAATCCTAAGTTGGCTCTTTTTATTCCGTTAATCGGAGGAACCGGTGGGAATGTAGGTATTCAATCTTCTGCTATCGTGGTACAGGGATTGGCAAATAACTCATTGAAGCCGGAAAATATTCTGCCTCAGTTATTAAAAGAGTCTGTAGTTGCTTTGATTAATGCCAGTATGATTAGTCTTATCGTTTTTATCTATAATTTCTTTACGCTGGGAGATATGGGTATAACAGCTTCTGTTTCGTTAAGTCTTTTTGCTGTCGTTATGTTTGCCAGTATCTTTGGTACGATTGTTCCTATTACCCTGGATAAATTGAAAATTGATCCTGCGTTGGCAACGGGTCCTTTTATTACTATTACAAATGATATTATAG
>JAJBTP010000085.1 GCA_020860805.1 Tannerellaceae bacterium
GTATATAGTACTGAGAAGTCTATATGGACTGAATTATCTTCTTCCTCCGGATGGGTGGTACCTTCACCTGTCACGTCTTCTATTAGGATCCGGTATAGATTATTTCTGAGAACTTCTCCGTACTTTGTTCCTTTCTTTAAATCCACCCGGTAGTAGGTTATCTGAGTATTGGCCGGATTAGTACCGAGGTAAATTCCTCCAATAATTAAACAGGTGGCTTCTGTGCGGATATCGTCATTGTCTGTATAGGCTTTTGCTTCCGGAAAATAGAGGCCGGATAAGGCGGATACCTCTGTGTTTTCGCCGGATTCAATGGCACGTGTCGTTACCGTATGATTACTTCCCGTTGGAATACTGGGAGCTGTAACAATTCTGTTTCCGGATTCATTGGTGCCTATATGTTCTTTGTCCGGGATAATCTGTATTTTATCATGAGCGCGATATACCTGTATGCTTTTCAGTCTGAACTTTTCGTCCCAGTTTACTCCATCCTTTAACTCCACCTTTACAGATGCAATGGAACGAAGTAGAGTAACGGGGTCGTCCGGTTCCAGTGCTTGTCCGGCAGTCAACGATTCCAACTCCATTTCTCCCATCATAGGAATATATTCTAATCCTTCTTCGTTAAAGGAAGAGGTAAGAGCTTTTGTTACTTCATCAGGAGTGGTGCCGGTTTGTAAAGCAGAATAATCAGAGGTATTGGCTATCAGATAGAGTTTTACCGGTTGTTCGGTTGGGGCTAATGTTATTTTGTATTTTCCCTCTTCGCCGGCAGCTGCCACTTTTCTGTATGCAAAAGAATAGATATCCTGTTCGTCTTTTTCAAAAACCAGCACATCCAGTCTTTGAATTGCTGTATCATCTATAGCTGAAGCCCGCGTAAGCATACCAGGAATTCGGATAGCCAGTATAAGTGCTGTCTCATTTTCCGGAGTAGGCAGAGGCGTTTCTGTTTCCTCTTTACAGGCTATAAAGAACAGTGTTATACCAAACATAATGAGACTGGCTTTTACTGTTGTTTTTATTTTTTGAAGGATACTATTTTGTTTCATAAAAGTTATCTGTTTTATAAATCTCCGGGTTGAGCAATACCTTCCCAGGGAGTTAACTCGATAATTACATTTCCGTCTGCGTCTTCTTTGTAGTGTACCTGGTAGGTAAGCTCAAATTCATCGCACCGTTCCAAATATTCCTCAAAACTCATACCGGATACCGGAGAAGGTGTACTTCTTCCGGGTTCCTGTGACGAGGTAAAATCCTGCTGGATTTTAGGAATAATAGCGCTTGCAAATTCGGCTATACGTGAACCTTCATCCCGTGAACGTAGGGTAACTTTGGTTTCCAAATCGTCGGCATGCATCCGTAAAATCTGAAACTCTACAAATTCATCATCTTCTTCCCGGTAGAAACGGGGTTTGTATTGTACGTTGGGAGAGTCTCCTAATGTATTATCATACAGGTATCGCGTGTTATGACTTTCAATACGGCTGTAAAACAGCGATTCTGCATTGACCATATCTTCTTCCGTTAGCCCTATCATCCGTACCCGTACAATATTTGTGTTTTTAATCAGATTCATGGATACGGTCTGCTCTTTATCCAGTGCCGTAAAACTTTCTTTAACGTGGAATATATTACCAGGTGCCATATACTCTATATCTCCTTCTCTGTCAATATCGGTAAAAGCCAGTTGCAGAGTTTGCAGATTTTCCTGTGCGTGGTAGGTGTAACGACCTGTATTACAGTTTGCCCAGGCAACAGCTGTATAGGAGAGACTAACCGGAAGTTCTATTTCAATTGTCTGGCCGGGCCCCATATTGTTACGTCCGGTCTGGTAGACAGTGTACAGGTTTTCATCTTTGTCATAAATAAACAGATCTATGTGGTTGATTTCGTCTGCAAACCGGTCTCCTTCATAAAGATGATACTCATAGGCGAAATTAAAGGTGACCTTGCAGGTTTCATTTTCGCACTCTTCCAGTTCGTCGTAAACACACCCGGAGCATATAAATAAGAACAGGCAACAGCATATGCCGGCTATCATTTTATATGTAATTCTTTTTTTCATGAATAGGTCGTTACTTGTTTGTTTAATTGAATTTATTATTTCCATCTCCACCTTCCAGTGTTTCATTCTGGTTGTCATCTTCTTCCCAATCATCAATACCAGGGTTTAAAGAAGAAGAATCGTCTTCAGGATTTTCTCCGATTGTTATAACCTGGTTGTCGTCAATCCAACTTTCCAAAATTACAGCCAGCCGTCCTCTGGTCTCTTCATCCTCCGGATCAACATCCGGATTAACAGGACCACCCGGGTCCGGATAACCGGCTCCGTGAATATGGGTGATAGCTATTTTATAATAGTTGTTGCGTTTTACCTGAAAGAGATCATTATAACTCAGCCAAAAACCATAATAGATGAGTCCTCCCTCATATTTATCTGCCTGATAGTAACCTCCACCCAGAGATGAGGTAGGTGTACCCAGTTCGTCTAACTTTTTTTGCGGATATTCATTATAGTAGCCCTGGAAATAAGCGTATAATTCGTTTTTTTGTATTATACTGCGCAATCCGGTAAAACGTTCCGTCAGAATTGGGAGCTCCAGGAGAACCATCTCCGTTTAACCATACTTCCGGAGTGAATATGGCTTTGATTAAAAGCATAGTAGAAGTTGATTTCAAAGGAGATTGATTATGATTTTCTATACAATATCCATACGCCAATTCATCTCCTCTGATAAGAGTTTCCCGTGTAGTAGCCGGAAGCCACGGTGAGTCCGTTGTATTTTCTGAAATATCCGGATCGTTAATCCAGGGACTGAAATATCCGGAAGGATAAGAGGTATAGTTATAATGAGGAGTTAATAAAACATCGTTCTCAATAACCGGCATCAGATACATTTGAGCCGGGTTATTAATTATTTTATACGAGATATCGGAAAGATTGCCGTGTAATTCTCCTGTTTCCACTTCATCCGCTACATAGGCAAAGGAGATTTTTCCTACTGCCCTTCCACTGTTATCGTTACTTCATTATGCAGTTCGCCATTGGAAGCCTGGTATTGTTCCTGGGAATAGATACCCCGTACAGAGGGTGTCGTGGAATTAGTCATAATGAATTTATCCCCGTTTCCCGTCAGAAACTCCAGAGGGTAAGATGTAATAATTCTCTCAAATACATCTCTGGTTAATTTACCTTTCTGTCCTTCTAAAACAGGCAGTACAGTCTGATACAGGTCATCCGGTATATTTAGTATGGCATAGAAATAGTGTGGACCGGGTTCAAGTGCCAGTAAATCACCTTCTTCATCATTCTGTAAATTAATGGTGAAATTGTCCGGGTCTTGTATGAAATTGGATTCTGTATAATAATCAAATTCTTCAAGTACCATATTTTTAAATACTACCAGGAAGATATTAGATACTTTTTGTTCTTCTTCTCTTATTCCCGGAAAAAATTCATCATAGGTCCAGGGGGCAGCTTTGGTTTTAGCTGCTCCTTCCAGTACGATGTGTAAAGACACCGGTACTTTTTCCTGCGGTTCATTTTCCCCGGAAACCCAAATTTCTCTGGTACAGGAAATAACCAGAAGAAAAGTAAAAAATAATATGATTAGTTTTTTTGTTTCCATCCGATACATTTAGCTACTTCCGGCAAATTTGTTCCGGAGACTGCGGTTCTTGTTTCTGTTGAAGGATACTCCAGAGGACTTTCCGGTGACATTACACTATCCAGATCCGGAGCACCGGCACTTAAGACTTCTGTAATGGCTATCTTATAATAGTGGTTACGTTCCACCGTGTATTTGTTATTGGTTTCCAGCCAGATAGGATAGTAAGTAATACCCTCCGGATAAACTATAGCTTCCTGTGTACTTCCTACTATTGGTTCAGCCGTGTAATAACCGGACGAATAAGTTCCGGTAGTCGTATTCCTGATTCGCCAGAAGGTACCGTCTAAAGTTTCGTTGCCCACACTATCGTCCGGGTTTAACCATTGTGCAGGTTTGTATTTGGCTTTTACCAGCACCATTGTAGAATTTCCCTGTAGAGGAGTTTTATTCCCGTTTTCCATGCAATAAGCAAAGGCTTTATTCTTTTCTTTATCAACTGTTGCCGGTCGCCAGCTAAAGTTGATAGAGTCCGGAAATGTCTTTTTTATATGTGAATTCTCATTAAAGTATTCATCAAAATATTCATTGAATTTTCCGGGTTCAACCGGTTTATCATAGTGAGGGGTATGTACTTGTCCTTTAAATTTATTAGGTACTAAATACATATGTTTTGGATCATTTATAATCCGGTATTCTACATTTTCAAGGGTACCATTCGTTATCTCCGGAATGTATGCTACGGAGACTTTGGCAAACGCTTTCCCGATACTCATTCGGATACCGTTGGGGGCCGGATAGGAGCCTCCTCCGGGAATAATCGTATAAGGGGCCATATAATGTGTGGAAGCGGAGAAGTTATATTTGTCATTATACAGCGGCGTTTCAAATCATTTGAACTTGAATATAATTCCACTCCGGCCAAATCTTCAATTGTATACCCTTCTATGACCAGTTTTTCAAATTCATCTTTTGTCATTTCACCTTTCCGGCTATTGCAGTAGGTTCTTAGTTTGTACATATATTCGGGAGGTAAATTGGCTAAAATGTAAAAGTAATGGGCGCCTGTTGTGATAGTCAGATTCCCTATTCCTAATGAAAAGGCGGTATATTCAACACTTCCATCCAGATAAATATCGGATGCTATGCCACCGGAACCTGTAAGATCTGTAACGGTTGGAATATTAAATTGTTCCAGTAAAAAATCAGCATCAAAATAAGCCAATGAAACGTTGTGGCGCCATCTTTCCTGTTTACTGTCAGCATGGTAAATGTTACCATTGGGAAAATAGTCATCGTAGGGCCATGTTTCTCCCCGTGTGGTTATATCCGGGCTGTCTAATGCTACCTGTATATATCCTGTTGTATACGTTACATCCTCTCCATCTTCTTCAGGAGTGATAATCACTTCCTGTGTACAGGAGGCGAATATGACTAAGGAAAAGAATATGAAGAATAATTTTTTCATGTTGTGTTGATTGATTAGCAGGAAGGGAACTTTCCCTTCCTGCTAATAATAAATATAGTTTTTGCTATCTCTATTTTTCAATTAGAGGTTACCACCTTGTTTTACTTCTTCCCAGTCTGCTACTTTAATGTTCACCTCGATTTCAGATTGTGGTTCCAGAGGTTCTTCCGGATCAACTTTGTTACCACCATCGCCGTCACCACCACCGTTTTCGTCCGGATAGCCGGCATCAGAAACGGTTTCAACATCAATCATGTAGTAGGTGTTCCGTTTTACAGTGTAAGGAGCTGAAGATGCATTTGTATTTCTGTTATAAAGAGGTAACCGGTAGTAGCAAATACCGCCTGTATACGTGTCTACTACTAACTTGATATCCTCGGGCCAACCCATAGTTGCTTTTTTACTTGAAATATATTCTTCTAAGTTCACTTCAGTTGGTTCGCTTGTATAGTAAAATCCATTATATCTATTACCTGCTGCTTCTCCTGTGACACTACTTGTATACAGTGGAATCCAGATACGATAAAAAGTCCCATTCGTTGCATCGGCCATGGTGGTCGGATTTTCATCTTCCGGATTATCCTGGATAGTTGCGTTTCCTCCGGGTGTGAATTTCCCTTTTATAACAGCAATTGTTGAGTTACCCTGTTTTGGATTCAGGTTTGCATTTTCTATACAATACGTAAATGTTTTTTATTGTTCTGACTTACAGGTATATAGTTTTCTTCAGACTCATCTCCGTTAAGTACTGTATTGTGTGAATCAAAATAACTATTCGGTCTTACTGCGTCGTCATAATAATAAGGAGAAATTACCACACCACTTTGGTAATGAGGCATAATATACATTTCTTTCGGATTGTTGATAATTTTGTAGCTCAGTACTTCCAGTGTTCCGTTAGGTGCTTCATCCGAACCGGCAACTGTACCTTCTAATTCCGAGCCCAAAGAAACTTTAGCCATGGCACGACCTACCGTTAAATCAATATCCTGAGGAGTATCACCGTCTGCAGTTTCTGAAAGTACTTTCTCTTCGTATCCTTTTGTATCCAGTGTGGTCATCATGAATCCACGGTTATTTGAATTGGTATTTGTAAAGGATACGATTCCGTTGTTATATTTACCTACAATCGTTGTAAGATCATTAAAGGTAAGTGTTTCAGACATTAATGCCTGTTGATTGAGGGTATTGTTATTTAAATATTGATTTTGAATGGCGAGCAATTCTGCCGGAGCATTTACGATGGCAACAAATAATTTGGTTCCGGAAGAAAGTGTTAATACTCCATTTTCATCCAGGTAAGGATTGTCCGAGTTATCTGTTTTTTTTGAAAGATAGTCCATTCGTATAGTCCGTGGTATAATCTTTAGGACTTCCTCCGTCTGTATAGGGGGTTGCAATTAAAGAGGCTTCCAACATCCCGGATGATTTAAATACAAACAGGGCAAATTATAGATTTTGTATTCATCCGCCGTAGGTGTTAAATCGGAATGTCCGGCTTTTGTTCCTAAATCAAGAGGGGTAATTGCTACTTTAACTTGTGAAAATCCCGTTTCTTCAGGCGTCTCTACATATACTTCTTTTATGACTTCCTTCGTACATGAAACGAGGG
>JAJBTP010000253.1 GCA_020860805.1 Tannerellaceae bacterium
ACAAAAGGTGCCCGGGTAAATAATCATAAAAATATAGATGTAGAGATACCAAGAGACAAACTGGTCGTAGTAACCGGCTTGTCGGGTAGTGGTAAATCTTCACTTGCTTTTGATACATTATATGCAGAAGGGCAACGTAGATATGTAGAAAGTCTGTCGTCCTATGCACGTCAGTTTCTGGGCCGGATGAGCAAACCGGAATGTGACTATATTAAAGGCATTCCACCAGCCATTGCTATTGAGCAAAAGGTCAATACCCGTAATCCTCGTTCTACTGTGGGAACAAGTACGGAAATTTATGAATATCTGCGTTTATTGTTTGCCCGTATCGGAAAAACAATTTCGCCGGTATCCGGAGAAGAGGTAAGGAAACACCAGGTAAGCGACATTGTAAACTGGGTTTTATCTTATCCGGATGGAACCCGTTTTGCTCTTTTTTCACCGGTTATTTTTCCGGAAGAGAGAAGCCTGCAAGAACAACTTGGCATCTTACAAAAAGAAGGATATACCCGTTTATTAGTCAATGATATAGTTTATCGTATCCAGGAAGTTATAGATAACGAAGAATTATTAGCCTCTTCATCCATAGAGCTGGTGATAGACCGTTTGACAGTTTCTGCAGACAAAACTCTGAAAAGTCGTCTGGGTGATTCCACTGAAACAGCCTTTTTTGAAGGACATGGAGCCTGCCGGATCCGGGTATATGAAGGTGACGAGGTAATCCTAAAAGAGTTTTCCAAAAAGTTTGAAGCAGACGGTATTACGTTTGAAGAGCCTTCAGACATGATGTTTAGCTTCAATAATCCGGTGGGTGCCTGCCCGGTTTGTGAAGGATTCGGTAAAATTCTGGGAATTGATGAAAACCTGGTTATCCCGGACAAAGGTCTTTCTGTATATGAAGGAGAGGTAGTTTGTTGGAAAGGAGAGGTCATGAGTGAATGGTTACGTGATTTTATCCGGGACAGTGCGAAACATGATTTCCCGATACATACTCCTTATTTTGAACTTACCCAAAAGCAGAAAGATTTATTATGGCACGGAGTAAAGGGGGTACACGGTATCGATGATTTTTTCAAATTTGTAGAAGATAATTTATATAAAATCCAGTACCGGGTTATGCAGGCCCGTTACAGAGGAAAAGCCACCTGTCCGGTATGTAAAGGAAGCCGCCTGAAACCTGAAGCGTTATATGTACAGGTAGGTGGAAAAACTATTGCAGACCTGGTAACTTTACCTGTATCCGAGGCCAAAGCTTTTTTTGATTCTCTACAATTAGACGAGGCAGATCAACAGATAGGAAAACGCCTTTTAACCGAGATAAACAACCGTTTACAGTTTCTGTTGGATGTAGGTTTAGGCTATCTGGCACTTGACCGTTTATCTTCTTCTCTCTCCGGCGGTGAAAGCCAGCGTATTAATCTGGCAACCTCGTTAGGCAGTAGTCTGGTTGGATCTCTTTATATTCTGGATGAGCCCAGTATTGGGCTGCATCCCCGTGATACAGACTTACTGATTAAAGTACTCCGCCAGTTACAGGATTTAGGAAATACGGTGGTGGCGGTAGAACATGATGAAGAAATCATCCGTGCTGCCGACTATATTATTGATATAGGTCCTAAAGCAGGACGTTTAGGTGGTGAAGTAGTGTATCAGGGAGATATTAATAACTTACAAACCAATTCCAATAGTTATACGGTTAAATACCTGACCGGAGAAGATAAAATTGATTTACCTGCTTACCGCAGACCATGGAACAACTACATAGAAGTAAAAGGTGCCCGGAAACATAATCTGAAAAACATAGATGTAAAGTTTCCATTGAATGTAATGACAGTGGTTACAGGTGTCAGTGGCTCCGGAAAAAGTTCGTTAGTGAGGGATATATTTTATGAAGGGGTAAAACATAGCCTGGATAATAAAGCTCGTTTTACTGTAGATTGCGCTGCCCTGGAAGGAGATATACAGTTGATTAAAGGGATTGAGTTCGTAGGCCAGAACTCTATCGGAAAAAGTTCCCGTTCGAATCCTGTTACTTATATCGGTGCTTACGATGAAATCCGGAAATTATTCGGGGAACAACCTTTATCGAAACAGTTAGGCTATCCACCTGCTTATTTCTCTTTCAATAAAGAGGGAGGAAGATGTGAAGAGTGTAAAGGAGAAGGACAAATTACGGTTGAAATGCAGTTCATGGCTGATATTACACTGGAATGTGAAGTTTGTCATGGCAAACGTTTCCGGTCAGATGTTTTAGAAGTAGAATTCCATGGAGCTAATATTTATGATGTTCTTGAAATGACGGTAAACCAGGCTATCGAATTCTTCGAACAAACTACTGGTAACCAGGCACAAAAGATTGTCAAACGCCTTAAACCTCTTCAGGATGTAGGCTTAGGATATATTAAACTGGGACAAACCTCTTCTACCCTTTCAGGTGGAGAAAATCAACGGGTTAAGCTGGCTTATTACCTGGCACAGGAAAAGCAACAACGGACGCTGTTCATTTTTGATGAACCAACGACAGGGCTTCATTTCCATGATATTAAGACACTTATGGAAGCTTTTAATGCATTGATTGACAAAGGACATTCCGTCGTTATCATTGAACATAACATGGATATTATCAAATGTGCGGATCATATTATAGATTTAGGTCCGGAAGGCGGGGATAAAGGTGGCTATCTGGTCTGTGAGGGTACACCGGAAGAAATCGCTATATGTCCGGCATCCTATACCGGACAGTTTCTACAGGAAAAATTACGGTAAAATACAATTAAGTAGTAAGAAAAACGAGCCCTTGTTCTTCACTTCCACGTCGAACAAGGGCTCGTTTTTAATATTCAAACAGGCCTCCTCCTAAAAACTCTCTTAATAAAGAAGTGCCGGGTAATTCTAGGTCTGAAAGATAATTAAAATAGCGGAGGAAACGTAGTAAACGATACGCTTCAGCATATTCCGGATCAGCCTCCTGAACTTCCATTAATATAGGTTCTGCATACTTACGTAAAGCTGCTAATTCATATAACATGGCACTATTGAACATTGCATCTGCATTTTCCTGGAAAGGGAAAATCCATTTATCTTCTCCTTTTCTTACACTGGGCCACCGTGAAATCGTGTCTTTTGCTGAATATCCTCTGTATTGATAATCCCGGATAATCCTGCGTAACAACCGGTTATCTGTAGTAGGAATCCAGTTATGATTATCTAATGAAATCGTCGTTAATGCAGAAACATATACACGATATTTAAATTTCTCTTCGATAAAAGCGGTCAATTCGGGATTTAACCCATGAATACCTTCTATTACCAATACGGAGTTTTCTCTTAGTTTTAGTTTTTTCCCTTTATAAATACGCGTACCTGTCTCAAAATTAAAAACCGGTAATTCAATTTCTTCTCCTGCCAAAACCTTTTCCAGATCACTATTAAAATAGGGTAAATCCAGGGCATATAAAGATTCAAAATCATAATCACCGTTTTCATCGAGTGGAGTATCCACCCGGTTCAGAAAATAATCATCCAATGAAATACTAACCGGATGCAATAAATTAGTAATTAATTGAATCTGTAACCGTTTGCAGAAAGTGGTTTTTCCGGAAGAGGAAGGTCCGGCAATTAATACCAGTCGAACTCCGTCTTCATATCTCCGGGCAATATCTTCTGCAATCTTTGCAACCTGTTTTTCCTGCATCGCCTCTGAAACCATAATTACCTGTGAAGCCGCACCGTTCTCTATTGCCCGGTTTAACTGCCCCACATTATTCATACCTACCATACGTTGTAAAGTCAAATGTTCTTTATAGACTTCAAACATTTTATCCTGGCAGATATTAGCTTCCAGTTCCATTGGATTATCTCTGCGGGGTACCTGCAACAGAAAACCATCATAATAGGGTACGAGATCAAATAAATGGATATAACCCGTTGAGGGAGTCAGGCAACCATAAAAGAAATTGATATAACCATCCAGTTCATAATATTGAGTATATAACATACCGGCTGTTTCTATCAGCAAAGCTTTATCCTTCATTCCTCTCTCCTTAAATAACTCTACCGCCTCGGTAGTCCGGATTTTTCGATGAACAAAAGGAATATCCGCACGAATAATTTCGTGCATACGTTCTTTTATCTGTTTTATAATCTCCTCATCTGCTTTTTTACCGTTTTTAATATAGCAATAGTAGCCTTTGGAAATAGGATGTTCCAGATAAAGGGTAGCTTCCGGTAAAATATCATGAACTGCTTTAGAAAAAATATGACATAAAGAACGGACATAGGCCCGCATACCGGATTGCCGGGTATAATCAATAAACTCTACATCTTTTGGTTGCCAGCAGCAAAAATCCAGACTTTCTACCTTATTATTAACATAGGCATTCATGGGAGTATATTGCAAAGGCTCACCGCATAGTTTATAAATCTCAATCAAAGTAGTACCGCGTGGAACTTCCACATATGTACTATTATTTTTGCAATAAATTGTTATTGTGTCACACCGCATATTTCACTAATTATTTGTAGTTTTGCCCATAAATTTAAAAATATAAATTGGATAACACATCCGTCCTAACATTTTTTAAATGGACTATTCTTTATTTGATTTTCTAACCCTGATAGGTGCTATGGGGTTATTCCTTTATGGAATGAAAGTCATGAGTGAGGGACTTCAGAAATTAGCTGGAGATAAAATGAGGAGCATCCTCTCCGTTATGACTACCAACCGGGTAACCGGTGTATTAACAGGCATACTTATTACTGCCCTTATTCAATCTTCCACTGCAACCACCGTCATGGTTGTCAGTTTCGTAAACGCCGGACTTTTATCACTTACACAATCCATCAGTGTTATTATGGGAGCCAACGTAGGTACTACGGTAACAGCATGGATTATTTCACTTTTTGGTTTCAAGGTAGACATGAGTATGTTTGCAATCCCGCTAATCGGCCTTTGTATTCCACTCATTTTCTCCGGAAAAAGTAAACGAAAGTCATGGGGTGAGTTTTTAATGGGTTTCGCCTTCCTTTTTATGGGTTTGGATTTATTAAAAGCCTCTGTACCTGACTTACAAAATAACCCGCAAATTCTCGCTTTTATACAGGATTATACAACCTTAGGTTTTCCTTCCATCCTGTTATTTTTACTGTTAGGAACTATTCTTACTATCATTGCTCAATCGTCCAGTGCTACAGTAGCTATCACGCTTATTATGTGTAGTAAAGGGTGGATTCCGTTTGAAATGGCGGTAGCTATGGTATTGGGGGAAAACATCGGGACCACTATTACAGCGAATTTAGCTGCTTTTAATGCCAATGTATCCGCTAAACGGGCTGCCTTCGCTCACCTTTTATTTAATGTACTAGGGGTTTGTTGGGTATTAGCTGTTTTTGTACCTTTTACTAATTTGATTTCATGGCTGGTTTCTGCATATGGTCCGGGATCTCCTCATGCTTTATATGAATTTATGAATAGGTTAGATCCACAGACCGTCTCACTTATTACATCCAATGCAGAATTAACAGACCCAAATCTGGTTGCTTTGCAAAAAGAATTATTATCTCTTCAGGTATCCGTATCCTTTGGTTTGTCTCTTTTCCACACTTTATTCAATATTGCGAATATTGGTATTATGGTTTGGTTTGTAAAACTATATGTTTATTTATGTTCCAAACTCATTAAACCAAAAGGAGGAGCCGACGAGGAAGAATTCCAGCTGCGATATATTACTTCCAGCATGTTATCCACTTCTGAACTTTCTATTGTGCAGGCTCAAAAGGAAATAGCAGTATATGGGGAACGTACCTACCGGATGCTTGGAATGATTAAAGAACTTTTCTTTGAGAAGAATGAAGAAAAATTCCTGAAATTATATAGCCGCATTGAGAAGTATGAAAGTATCAGTGACCGGATGGAGATTGAAATTGCAAATTATCTGACGTATGTATCCGAAGGACGATTAAGCTCGGAAGGAAAAGAAGAAGTTCGTATTATGTTACGTGTAGTAACAGAAATAGAAAGTATAGCAGACTCCTGCAACAACCTGGCACGTGGTATCAGACGCCGGAATGATGGTAAGTCTGTTTTTACAGACGAACAGAACGAACGGTTTGAACAGATGTTTGATTTACTGGATAAGGCGTTGACTCATATGAATTCGGTATTGAATAAAATAGACATGATTAGCCATGATGATATTAATGTATCCTATAATCTGGAAAACGAAATAAATAATTACCGGAATCAGGCAAAACTAAACAACATGGATGATGTAAACAACAAAAAGTATTCTTACCAGGATGGTGTTTATTTCATGGATATTATCAGTGAGTGTGAAAAGATGGGAGATTATATAATCAATGTAATGCAGGCACTTGTAGAGAAAAAGTTCTGATAAAATCTATACTTACTTATATAGGGAAACATTCTGTTATGTTATATAACAGAATGTTTTTTGTGATATGCAAACTGTTTTTAACAAATTTATTATTAACTTTCGCTTTTAAAAACCTAACAAAACACCTAACTAAAATGAAAAATATACAACTATGGACCATTTTAGCCATTTTGACCGTACTTTCTTCCTGTAGCAACGATCATGAGGATTTATTCTATGGAGAAAATGGAGACGTCAATAAATGGACTTATGAGGCAATGCAGGATGTGTATTATTG
>JAJBTP010000116.1 GCA_020860805.1 Tannerellaceae bacterium
GAAACAGGGTGAAACAGAAATACCCGTAAAAATAAATAACTGTGACTCCGTTCTTTCCTACCAGACTGTAGGACCGGTTGCCGAAGGGATTGTCAGTTACAACGATTCCATCGAATACGAACACGAAGGAGGCTTCCGGTACGAATACAAAGGCGGACTCGTTTATAAATACTATGAGGATGATTTAGTACCCAACTATTTTTCCCCCACTTCTCTTTCCTATCCATACCACCAGTTACACGCTTTTCACCTCACAGCAGGTGACATACAAAAAAGGATAAAAGAAGGAGAAAACACCAAAGAGCAGAAATGCCCGGTAGAAGAAGAAAAAGAACCCCGGCCACGGATAGTCCGGGAAAACTGTTCCGGCGGAACAGAAGTATGGCAACCCCATCTTTATACAGATAAAAAAGGACAAGCTACTTTCAGGCTGAAAGTTCCGGCAGATTTCACCGGGTGGAAAATAGTGATTCATGCCATGAACCCCAATTTACAAACAGGAACGTTGCAGGTAACAATTGACAACGCACAATTGACAACTAAAAATCAATCCGATCCCCAATGAAAACACCTATAACTACATATACCGGTCCGTTAAAAGCTCTGTTAGCCGGCTTCTTTTTAATATATAGCCTGGCCCTTCATGGTCAGACTCAAACAAAACAATGGCAAACCAGTCTTCCGGATACCTATGTATACAAGCTATCCAAAAAGGAAGTGGAAGAGATGTTTATGTTTCCGGAACGTACGCAGGACATAGTAAAGAAGATACTCGAAAAACCGTATTATACAACTTTCCGGGAGAAATGGGAAGAAACCCCTGAAACAGGACATTACATCCTTTTTAATATCCGGAATAACCGGATGGAGCACCGGTATCAATCCTTTATTCCTTACCAGGTTATTCTTATACCGGCTTATAATTCTTTTACCGTACAAGTAGTAGATGCAACCGGCGCACCTACCAGAAGGGCAACCCTTATGCTGATAGATAAAGATACCAAACAGAAGCACACCCTACTCTATGACTCTCAAAGCAAAAGCTATACTATCCCTTTAAAGAAAAGTGAAGACTTCTTCCTGATCACCGAACTGGACGGTGTACGTGCCTATTTTGACGGAGATACCCAACAGGCGTACAAAGACTGGGAAGACGATGACGACGCTTTGATAAAAACGCCTCCCCGGATTTACAGTTACCTGGTTACAGACAAATCTACTTACAAACCGGATGATACCATCCGGTTAAAATCCTATATCCTGTCCGGACCCGGCAGACCCTTTAAGAAAAAGGCGCATTTGCAGGTAGGAGAAAGAAATACCTTTAAAGAGATACAAACACCTTCCCCACACCGCCCGGGGAGTTTCACCGGAGAATTTAAAGCAGATGCCGGCTTATTAAACCTGACACTGGATAAAACCTATGATATCCGGCTGGTAGATGAGCGGGGAGTCATTCTGGCAACCACCCGTTTCAAATATGAAGATTATCAACTCTTTGACTACAATCTACAGGTAGAGGTAACCCACGCGGACCATTTCTACCCCGATACCAATACCGTCCGCATCCATGCAACCGATGTAAATAACCTGCCGCTGCTGGATATGCCTATAAACGTGACAGTGCTCAGAAAGAGGATGATTAACATCCACGGAGACGACCACCATTACAGCCTGCCGGATACTATTCTGCACCGGCAACTGATAACCGGAAAAGGGGCATCTACCATTCCCTTACCCGGAGAACTATTCGGAAAGGCAGACCTCACCTACCAGGTACGGGTAGAAGTCACCATGCCCGATTACAGGCAGATGACACAAGTAAAAGATATCCATTACCACTACAGGCACAAAGAATTGAAACAAAGTGTCCGGGACTCCGTATTCGTATTTGAATACAGGGAAAGAGGGAAAAGTGAACCTGCAACAGCCACCATTCAATACAACCACGAAGAGACTACCTACCCCATTGAACTCCCCCATACGGAACCGTTCAATCCGGACATCTACCGGTATGAAATAACCACCGGGAAACTACCCGAACCTGTCAGATACACAACAGCTTCCATGATAGATTTACAGGTAGAGGCTGATATTACCGATGGCTTTTTTCATGCGGAGTTATACAATCCTTTGGGTATAGAAACCGTATGGTATATCTATTCCGGTGAAGAACTGGTAAAAAAAGGGGCCGGACAAACCATCGGCTACCGTACCCGGGTCAGGGATACGGAAGACAACTGGTATGTAGATGTATTCTACCGGCTGGACAATGAGATGGAACAAATCCGGGAAGAGGTCACTCCATTAAATAAGAAATTACGCATCTCAACCGACCTACCGGAACGTATCTATCCCGGACAGGAAGTAGAATCCACGATTACTATCAAAGACTTCAAAGGGAAACCTGTCAAAAACGTAGATATTACAGCCTTTGCAGTGAACGGACTCCTAAATGAAGAATTTGCTCCGTTACCCTATTACGGAGAGATTTTCGGAGACAGAAGAGAAAAAGACACCTACCAACTGAATGCAATGGCCAACAAGAAAACAACTAAACTTTCTTTTGATACCTGGAAAAAGATTGCAGCGCTGGATACACTTCCTTTCTACCGTTTCCTCTATCCGACAGAAGATGAATGGGTTTATCCATACAGAAGAGACAACAGAAGGCATTACGCAGTTTGCTCCCTTTGTTATTTCAAACGGTGAACCCGATAAAATCTATGTGATTGAATGTGATAGCGTTCCCATCTGGTTTTCCTGGACCAACCAGATTAAATCTTACGCTTTTCCTGTTAACCCTGAAAAAGCCTACCATTTTACCTTACGAACCGGAAACAAAATTATCACCCTACGGACAGATGCCGGTTTCTTCCAGCCAGGTAAGAAAACCTTACTCAGTATAAACAGTACGTATGAAGCCTACAAAAACAAAAACTACAGTTGGGATATAGTTCCGGCATACAGATATTTAGATAAAGAAACGATAGCCTATTACCAACAATATATCGCAGAAATTCCGGTACAAGCCAACCACTATTATACCTACCTGAAACAGGGAGAAACAGAAATTCCGGTACAAGCCGGAAAATCCAACAGTAAAAAATATATACAGGTAGGTCCCATAATTCCGGGAATGCTTAATTACAACGGCTATATCGACTACGAGCACGAAGGAGGCTATCGGTATGATTATAAAGAAAAATATATTTACAAACGGGCTACTTCTGATGTAGTACCCCGATATTTTTACGAAACCCAATTGTCCTATCCCTACGAAGCGATACACGATGTCTATATTTCGCCTGACTCAATCCGTACACTAAAGGTTGAAAAAAAAGAGGTAAAGAATTACTCATCTACGACACGGTTTGTCATTTCACAGGATGATATGGATGTTGTATTAGCCCTGCAACCCCAGCAAAATAACCATGTACAAAAAGTAATCGTAATCCATAAAAGCGATTCCACAACAACAGAACCAAGCTCTTCCGGTAAACTCGCGGGTGGTTTATATGAATTCATCATCCTGTATGAAAACGGAAAATATATACATCAGGATAGTGTAAACCTATCGGCCTGTCATTACCACTTTATCCCGTTAGTAAAACACGAATTACAGGAACCGGATACCTATTCGCAGGCATGGGCCGAATATATCTTTGAAGAACCCGGAAGACATCCGGAAAGCCCGTTTTACATCTATATTGAAAATAATTCACCCCGGCAGATGGCCCCCCAGAAACCATCCGTTACCCTACAAAAACAAAAACGGAAACGGACGGAGATCGAATATTACCGTGAGATTATCAAAACACACAGACCGGATAGAACAGCCAGTTATACATTCCCTGCCGACCCTCCTTATACATATGGCTTACAGGAGACATATGCCCGGGTAGTATCAGGCATAGTATATGACGAATCAGACGAACCTCTTATCGGTGCCAACATTGCTGTTGCAGGTACCAACATCGGTTGTGTTACGGATATAGACGGAAAATTCCCTCTTAGTATACCGGCGACGCTCTTTGGTTCCAACCTGGTCAGATTAGTCATCTCTTATATAGGCTATGAATCACAGGAAATAATTATACAGGAACAGGGACATACGACTTTACGGATAGTATTAAAAGAAGAAACTAATTCTTTATCCGAAATGGTAGTCATCGGATATGGTATTAATAGCAGTGGTAGCTACAGTGCTCCTAAAGAGAAAAAAGAAAAAAGATAACTGCTTCTTCCCATGAAAAATTACCTGTAGAAGAAAAAGAGGATGAGTTGGATATAGAAGCCGAAAGAACCCTGTACCAGGAACTAAGTACCCTCAACCGGTTACGTTCCAACTTCTCGGACGTAGGATTCTGGCAACCCCGTCTCTATACAGACAGCAAAGGAAAAGTCACGTTCAAAACCTCTTTTCCGGACAACCTCACCCGTTGGGATGCGGTTATCTATGCGATGAACCCCAAATTACAGACAGGAACCTATCAATCTTCTATCCGTTCGTATAAACCGTTAATAGCCGAACTCCTCACACCCGCATTCCTTCTGGCAGGAGATACGGCGTATGTGGAAACCCTTATCAGGGATTATACCGGACAGGAAGAGCAGACGGGAAATATCCGGATGACAGTAGATAACGATACGATTGCATCTGCTCCTCTACAATTCCGGACGGTTCATCAGGATAAATTCCCGGTCTATGCAGCAAACGGTGATACATTAGTTACCACCTTTATCTATCAAAGCCACGATGGATACAGGGATGGAGAAGAGAGAAAAATTCCGGTTATGGGAGTAGGTACTCCCATTTACAGGGAAAATATACAAACCCTTTTTGCCGGAGACACCATACATGTCACAGGAGCAGAAGATATGCAAACAACGATTATCCTGAATGAAAAAATACTAACCTTATATAGGGGTCTGGCTGATTATCTGACCGGGTATCAATATGCCTGCAATGAACAACTCTCCTCAAAGCTGATAGGGTTATTAATCAACCGGGAAATCTGTAAAATAAACGATACAACCTTTCCATATGATAAAAATATCAATGAGATTATCCAGCGTTTATCCCGAAATCAGAATGAAGAAGGATTATGGGGATGGTGGAATAAAACACCCCACACAACCGCCTGGATTAGCAATCATATTATAGAAGTATTAAAAATAGCAGCCGATGCCGGATACCATGTTCCGGCAAAAACAAACTTCCCGGTGGCTTATAATAATAATGCATATACCTTAAAAGATAACATCGGACTTTTATATGCCTCTACCCTCTGGAATATCCCGGAAGATATTGAACAGTATATTGAAGTCTATGAAGAGGAGATTACAAAGAGGAAAAAAGCCGGAGAAAAAACAATTTCCGGGATGAAAAAATGCTTCTGATTGAAACTAAAAAGAGATGCGGACTCCCTTACTCTCTGGAAGAGGTAACCCAACACCTGCAGACGAATAAAGAGGGGTATATATACATGGTTGATAATACAAAAAGAATAAATACGGATGCTACTCTGAGAGCCTACCGGATTTTACGGGATGAAGAAACTATGAAAGACATGGTAGTACGTTTACAGTATACTTTGTTGGATATTGCAAACACATATGGAAACACCTACTGGCATGCAAAAACTTTACTAAGTATTTTCCCGGATTTAGTAAAACTGACAGGAAAAGAAAGCAATCCGGCCACCATTACATTGAAAGGAAAAGAAAACAGAGTAATAAAGATCTTCCCTCACCAGGAAGTCATAGAAGAAAAAGAACTGAAAATAATTCATACAACCGGTATGCCTATCTTCCTTACCACAACGCAGGAAGGAGTTACGACACAGGAATTAGTAGAAAGCTCTTTCACAGTCCGTACCTGGTTTGAAGAAGGTGATACTCTCCAACAGGGCATACCTACCCAATTATATGTTGAAGTAAACCAGACAGCCAGTCATGAAAATTACCTGATGGTAGAAGTACCTATTCCGGCAGGATGCGTTTACGATAGTAAACCCAATACTTACCGGAATGAAACCCACCGGGAATACTTCAAAGAAAAAACAGTTATCTTCTTTGAAAGACTTTACCAGGGTAAACATATAATTACAATCCCGCTAATCCCTCATTTCGAAGGCGTATATCATATGAATCCGGCGAAAGTATCCAAAATGTATACCCCTCAGGAGTTATCAACCAATGACATACGAAAAGTAACTATTGTAAAATAATATGACAGGCAACACTCTTTAAAAGAGAAAAAATCTGATATGGATATGAATAAAGATAAATTACGCGAACATAAAGAGGACTTGATAACAGATTGGTTAGACTGTATAGGAATAAACAATAAAAAACCGCAATCCAGGAGTCACCTTTGTGCCAGTGCATTGGCACTACTGTGCCATCAGCATGGCACTGGTGTGTCAATAATAATGGCATTGGAGTGCCAATAGGATGGCAGAGACTACTCATACAAAGCCTGGAACTAAATTTATACAAAAGGACTAAAAGTACTCTCTGATTTTTTAATTTTACTTTTATTGGGTTTTAAAGAGTAACCCAAGAGAGGAAATTACTTTTTTTGTTAATTCACCATGATTACTTCATATGAAATATATATTCTTTATTTTCACAGGTCTATTATTACTATTTAATTG
>JAJBTP010000483.1 GCA_020860805.1 Tannerellaceae bacterium
CTCTCCGAGGGTTGGTAATCCTCAAATATAGACATATTATTTATAAAGTGAATTATTTTTATACTTTCTCTATCGTTACAGATAATTTAAAGTCTTCGAAATCCAGTGCGGTTGCATCACTGATAGCATCTGTTAAATCAATATTTTCTGCTAACACCTGATTTGCGATATAGTCTTTATATTCGTTAATTGCTTCGTCCATCTCCTCGGTAGACAGAATCGTGATATTAATCTTATCTGTAATCTCCAGTCCACTACTCTTACGCAGGTTCTGGATACGGTTTACTAATTCACGTGCCAGTCCTTCTTTGCGGAGTTCATCTGTTACTGTAATATCCAATGCCACAGTCAAACGGCCTTCATTGGCTACCAGCCATCCCGGAATATCTTCAGAAATTACTTCTACATCTGCAAGTTCAATAACAACTTCCTGTCCGTCGATGTTCATCGTATGGTTTCCATTAGCCTCAAACGCAAGGATTTCAGCCTGTTCCATTTGTTGAACGGCAACTGCTAACTGTTTCATAATTTTACCAAAACGAGGACCTAACTTTTTAAAGTCCGGTTTAATCCGTTTCACCAGGATACCTTCCGAATTATCCACAAACTTCAGTTCCTTCACATTCACTTCGTTCAGGATTAATCCTTTTACCGCTTCAATATTAGCTTGCTGGCTGGCATCTGTTACAGGAACCATAATGGTTTGTAATGGCTGGCGCACTTTAATATTTACTTTGCGCCGGAGAGCCAGAATCATTGAAGAGATATCCTGAGCAATTTTCATGCGTTCTTCCAATACCTTATCAATTACCGATTCATCTGCTGCCGGGAAGTTGGATAAGTGAACGGATTCGACTGCTTCACGTCCGGTTACACGAACCAGGTCCATAAACAACTGGTCTGCATAGAACGGAGCAATTGGTGCCATCAGTTTAGCAACTGTCTCCAGACAGGTATATAAGGTCTGGAAAGCTGATAGTTTATCCTGTGTCATTCCCCCACCCCAGAAACGACGGCGGTTCAGGCGCACATACCAGTTACTCAGGTTGTCGTTGACAAATTCAGAGATAGCACGTCCGGCACGGGTGGGTTCGTAAGCATCCAGGTAACTATCCACATCTTTAACCAGGGTATTCAACAAAGAGAGAGTCCAGCGGTCAATCTCCGGACGTTCTGCCATAGGAACATCCGGCTGTGAATAGTCAAAGTTATCCACATTTGCATACAAGGCAAAGAATGAATACGCATTATATAAAGTACCGAAGAATTTACGGCGCACTTCTTCCAGTCCTTCCGGGTCAAACTTAATGTTATCCCAGGGTGACGCATTGGTAATCATATACCAGCGCAACGGGTCAGAACCATGTTTATCAATCGTCTCAAACGGATCTACTGCATTCCCTAAACGTTTGGACATCTTATTTCCATTCTTATCTAATACCAGTCCGTTTGAAACCACCGTTTTAAATGAGACACTATCAAACACCATCGTTGACAGTGCATGCAGGGTAAAGAACCAACCACGGGTCTGGTCAACCCCTTCCGCAATAAAGTCGGCCGGGAAAACCAAACGTTCGTCAAACTCAGCTTTATTTTCAAACGGATAATGGATTTGAGCATAAGGCATAGCCCCCGAATCAAACCAAACGTCAATCAGATCGGTTTCACGCTTCATCGGTTTACCGGTGGGTGATACCAGGGTGATATCATCTACATACGGACGATGCAAATCAATCTTCTCATAATTTTCTTTCGCATATTCACCCGGTTTAAAACCTGCAAATGGATTAGACTCCATCAGGCCGGCTTTGACCGCTTTCTCTATTTCATTATATAGTTCTTCTACCGAACCGATACAGATTTCTTCCGTACCATCCTCTGTCCGCCAGATAGGTAACGGAGTACCCCAATAACGGCTACGGCTCAGGTTCCAGTCCTGCAGGTTTTCCAACCATTTACCAAAACGTCCGGTACCGGTGCTTTGTGGTTTCCAGTTGATGGTATTATTCAGTTCAATCAATCGCTCACGGTAAGCAGTAGTCCGGATAAACCAGCTATCCAACGGATAGTAAAGTACAGGTTTATCGGTACGCCAGCAATGCGGATAGTTATGCACGTGTTTCTCAATACGGAAAGCACGGTTTTGTACTTTCAGCATCATACAGATGCTCACATCCAGTGTTTCATCCTTATCTGTCAATGCCGGATCATAAGCATTCTTCACAAAGCGTCCCTGGAATGGGTCATAATCGGCAGCATTTACATATTTCTGGACAAAATCCACATCCAGGTCTTCCAACAGGAAGAATTTACCGGTCAGATCAACCATCGGGCGTTTGTTGCCATCTTTGTCAATCAGCATCAAAGGCGGCACACCATTCATTTTAGCTACCCGGTCATCATCCGCACCAAATGTAGGAGCAGTATGTACGATACCGGCACCATCTTCTGTAGTTACAAAATCACCTGTAATGACACGGAACGCACCTTCACCCGGATTTACCCAGGGTATGAGTTGCTCATAACGCATACCGGCTAATTCAGCCCCTTTCCACTCTCCCACTACTTTATAAGGGATGAGTTTATCTCCCTGTTTATAGTCAGACAGTTCCAGGTCCGCAGCTTTCGGATTCATATAAGCCCCCATCAGGCCTTTTGCCAACACGACAGTAACAGGAATACCAGTATACGGATTAAACGTCTGTACCGCTACATAGGTAATAGACGGACCTACCGTCAATGCGGTATTCGATGGCAATGTCCACGGAGTTGTTGTCCAGGCCAGAAAGAAAGCATCTCCATGCCCGGTCATTTCCGGTTTGGGATCCAACATACGGAACTGAGCCGTACAAGTCGTATCCTTCACATCCCGGTATGTACCCGGCTGGTTTAATTCATGCGTACTTAAGCCGGTTCCTGCTGCCGGAGAATAAGGCTGGATAGTATATCCTTTATAAAGAAGTCCTTTTTTATATAACTCTTTGAGCAAATACCAAAGCGTCTCAATATAACGGTTATCATAGGTAATATAAGGGTCGTCCATATCCACCCAATATCCCATTTGCTGAGTCAGGTCTTCCCATTCTTTGGTATATTTCATAACATCTTTCCGGCAGGCTGCATTATATTCAGCGACGGAAATCTTTTTGCCGATATCCTCTTTCGTAATCCCTAACGCCTTTTCAACACCCAGTTCTACAGGCAATCCATGCGTATCCCATCCGGCTTTACGCTTTACCTGAAAACCTTTCATGGTTTTATAACGGCAGAATATATCTTTAATGGAACGGGCTATTACGTGGTGAATCCCCGGCATACCATTCGCCGAAGGAGGTCCTTCATAAAACACGAAAGAAGGCGCACCTTCTCTGATTTCCAGACTTTTCCGGAAGATGTCACCAGCCTGCCATTTCTGCAACATTTGTTTGTTTACAGCCGACAAGTCAAATTTATCATATTCAGCAAATTTTTTATCCATAGGGTTTAATTTCTAACTTCTCAAAAAATTGCCACAAAGGTAACTTTTTTATTCCACATAGGCAATAAAGTATAAAGCTTCAACAAGCCGCAACCTGTGACTCCTCATGTATTTTCCGAATGGGTTGATTTTCTTCAGCTTCAGATGATAGAACCACTACATATCGCAGGATAGAATACTCCGGGCATGCCTGAAAAACAAAATCAGGCTTTCCATCCCCATCTATATCTGCTATAAAAAGGATTTTTGCTATCGTATCACCAAAAGAAGGTTCTAAAAGTAAAATTTCTTCTTTATCGGTTGATCCGGTATGTAGAAACAGGGTGTGATAACTAACCCCATAAATCCGTCCGGGAATAACTCCGAAACTATCCGGCTTTCCCCAGGTAAATCCTTCGGCCCGTAACGTATATTTTTCTCCATTCATTGTAAAAGCAAATTCCTCTCCCGGTCCGATTTGCTCCTGTATATCCGGAATAGTATCAATGGTCATCTCTTTCAAACCGGGATGATGGATAAGAAACCGGGTACCTGAATAAGCACGTATGACTTTTACATCTCCACCAATACAAGCATCATCACAATATTCTTCAATCTCAAAATCACCTTTAATCAGCTTACACTCATATTCATCTTTATATACCTGCAACCATTCATCAGTAATACAATCCAGACGACAGCTACCATCCTTCTCTATATCATACTCCCACAATAATAAAATATCAGGTTCAACTCTCTCCTTTTTCTCTTTTTTCTTTGCTTCACCGGATTTACTCCATACGACCACCTTTTCTTTATACAACAAACATAACTGATCATCTACTTCGATAATATATTTTCCTGGGAATGTGAATTCCTCCGGTGTAATGGCATATTCACCTCCTACTGTCCCGGTTATCCGGATACAGGAAATACTCTCCTGCTGCTTCAATTCAAACCCTTGCTTCCTACCATAAAAAATGACCCGGTGAAAATTCTCTTCTCCTATCTTTTCTGCTAAATCTGTTACAGATACAGTTTGTTTTTTGATTGAAAAAATTCTTTCTGCTTTATACCACTTCTCCCCTACAATCAATAACGAGTCATCCTGAATAGTAAGTAAAAGATTCTCCGCACCACTTTTAATGCCCCGTTCGGGAAACGCATAAGGGCCACCCAAAGGATAGATTTCCCAAGTTGTATAATCTGTTTTTACCGGTAAGGGTTCCTGGGTTTCCTTTGTATCGCTTCGGGGAGAAGAGGTCTGTTTACAGGAAATGGCAAGTAATAACAGGAATATAGTGATGACCGATAATAGTCTCATAATAAAGTTAGATTTGACAATAGTTGTTTTATTTACTCTTTTTACTTATTCTTATAAAATGTATTTTTATTATACGAGTAGCTCACGAGCCAATTCTTTTCATCCCCGTGAGGATAATTTATATTTACCCATCCGGGATAAATATTTATTCTTAAGTCCTGCGGGTGGCCATAGTCGGCAAATGAAAAAGAAAACGTTTTTATAATCCGGTTACCTTCTAATACATGGATAATTCTATCTGCCTCAGTCCTGAAATCAAACAAAAGATACCGGTCCTGTATTTTCACCGGAAGATTTGCATTGACCGGTACAGGAAATACCTCATCATAAATCCGGTAGTGTAATTTTTCATCTGCATAACAAATCTGAATATGATCCAACTGCCACATCTCACGGGGAAAAGAGTCTACATCATATGCCGGTATATACTTTTTATAGAAATTTTCAATCATCGAGACACATTTCTCATAATCCTCCTCACTACGTTCTTCCATATAGGCTTCAAAAGGCTTCTGACCGGCCTGGACAAAATAATCGACATACGCCAGCAAATCTTGCAAAGACGGAAAATCATACATCTGTATATAATACCCATCTTTATCCTGTATTAAAATAAGATGAATCATAGGCATGACCGGATCCGAACAGTATATTTTAAATCTCTTATCTTCCAATTGTCCGGTATTGATTTTCTGTTGAATATATTCACCCATAATCTCCAAACGAGCCTTATATAATAAACAAACGTGTTCAGGAGCTGTTGCGTGATTAAGACTCAGACAAATAGAGACTCTATCCGTATGAACATAAGTGTCTACTTCGACTGTGGCATATAGAGGGCATAGTATAAATAAGAGTAAGATTAGGGAAAGAGATCGTTTCATTTTTCTTTTTGTTTATGTGTCTATTCTTTAACCGGTTCTACATGCAGAGAAATATGCGTACCCGGGCTAAACCGTTCACGTAGGTTGTGCTCTACCTGTAGGGTTATTTCATGTGCACACTCTACTGTCATATCTTTATCCATCCGTACATGAGCCTCAATCGCAAAATTATTTCCGATTCGCCGTGTACGGAGATTATGCGGGTCATAAATACAGGGCGTTTTCATTATTACCTCCAAAATTTCCTGTTCAGTCTCCGGAGGCAGGGAACGCTCCAGTAAATCATTAAGTGCCGGAACAAGTAACTGAATAGAAACTTTAACGATAAAAAAACTGACAATAACAGCAGCAATGGGGTCAAGTACACGCCAGTTTTCACCTAATACAATCGCCCCACCAATACCAATAGCCGTACCAATAGAAGAAAAGGCATCCGAACGATGATGCCAGGCATTTGCAGAAAGAGCCGGACTATCATATTCCCGGGAAGCCTTTACGGTAATACGGTATACGATTTCTTTGATGATAATAGAACCTACAGCTGCTATCAACGCAATATAACCCGGCGAGGTAAGAACCTCATCCCGGAAATAAAATCCATAAATTATATGACCACCCTGCCATAACAAACCTAATCCGACAAAGAAAAGAACCCCACCAATGATGGTAGTAGCAAGCGTTTCAAATTTGCCATGACCATACCGGTGGCTATCATCAACCGGCCTGGAAGAAATATTGATAAATAAAAGTACTACCAGGTCTGTCACAAAATCAGACAATGAATGAACCGCATCAGCTATCATGGCACTACTTCGTCCGATAAAACCAGCAGTAAACTTAAGAACCAACAAAAATACATTCACGAGGGTCCCTAACAATGTTATGGCTATAATTTTCTTCTTACGCGTTTCCGGATCCATATGATGTAAGACTTTAGCATTTACAAAATAACACCACAAAAAAAAGATTTCTGCCTCATAA
>JAJBTP010000391.1 GCA_020860805.1 Tannerellaceae bacterium
AATTTTAAATTGGCAGCCCAGCTATCTTTCCTTATTTTTACCCTATAAAAAACCCAAAAAGATACAAGGGGTCCTAAAAAAGTACATATAAAACTTAACATAACAGGTATATGAAGAGCCGGATAGAACTGAAAGATATGAATTTTTATGCTTACCACGGTGTTTTCCCACAGGAGACACTGGTAGGAAATCATTTTGTTGTAAATCTGAATCTTACAGCTCCCCTTGAAAAAGCGGTAGAAAGTGATGAATTGGATGATACACTTAATTATGCGGAAATCTACCGGACTGTACAGCAGGAAATGGAAACTCCTTCCCGGCTTCTGGAACATGTAGGAGGACGTATCCTGAAAAGCCTCAAAACCCGTTTCCCTATGCTTACCAAAGCTGAAGTAAAAATAACAAAACTAAATCCACCTTTTGGAGGGGACTTACACAGTGCTTCCATTATTCTTACGGAAAAATGGTAACTGAAAAAATAACCGGATTTATTTGTGTTTTTCATCGTCGATTATCAACCGCCAATTATCAATTATCTTATATTTGTAGCCAGGAAACAACCAATAAACATACAATAAGAAAAATCACATGGCCTTTACAAACAATGTAATGATCGTTCGCCACGGATTACTGGCTAAATTGATCAAATTGTGGAAGGAAAACCGCCTGACGGAAGAAATAGATCGCCTTCCTATCGAATTAAGTCCCCGCAAATCAAAAGTTATCGGACGATGTTGTATACATAAAGAACGAGCCGTATGGAAATATAAAACATTTCCGCTACTGGGCTTTGATATGCAGGATGAAAAAGACGAGTTAGATCCACTTTCTACCTACGCCAGAGAGGCTTTAACCCGCACAGAAAACCCGAAAGAAAACATTCTATGCGTTATTGATGAAGCCTGTTCATCCTGTGTACAGGCCAATTACGAAATAACTAATTTATGCCGGGGATGTGTAGCACGTACCTGCCATATGAATTGTCCCAAAGATTCAATTAGTTTTACCAAAGAGGGAAAAGCCAGAATTAATCATAAGACCTGTATAAACTGCGGTATCTGCCATCAGAATTGCCCATACCATGCTATCGTCTACATACCCATTCCCTGTGAAGAGGTATGCCCGGTAAAAGCCATTACCAAAGACGAATACGGAGTGGAACAAATTGATGAAACAAAATGTATTTATTGCGGTAAATGTATTAATGCGCGTCCTTTCGGAGCCATTTTTGAGATTTCACAGGTTTTTGATGTACTTCAATCCATCCGCAGAGGAGAAGAAGTGGTGGCCATTGTTGTCCCCTCTATCCTCGGACAATTCAGTGCCCCTGTTGAAAATGTATACGGCGCCATTAAAGCCATCGGATTTACAGATGTAGTAGAAGTAGCTCAGGGAGCAATGATTACAACCAGCCATGAAGCGGAAGAACTGAAAGAGAAACTCAGCGAAGGGCAACCATTTATGACCACCAGCTGTTGTCCTTCCTATACACAACTGGCAGAAAAGCACATTCCGGATATAAAGAAATATATTTCTACTACCGGTTCTCCCATGTATTATACTGCACGGATTGTACGGGAAACCCGGCCGGATGCTAAAATTGTATTTGTAGGACCTTGTGTAGCTAAACGGAAAGAGGTTAAGTTAGACCCGGCAGTAGATTATACTATGACTTTTGAAGAAATCGGTTCTTTATTAACCGGCCTGGAAATAAAGCTGGAAGAGGTTCAACCTTATCCTATGCCGTTTAAATCAAACCGGGAAGCACATGGTTTTGCACAGGCGGGAGGTGTTGTCAATGCAGTAAAAGTATTTCTGGACGGAGAGCAGGTGAATGCTGTTCAGGTATCCAACCTGACTAAGAAGAATGTTTCTTTGTTGCGAGCATATGGTAAAACCGGTAAAGCACCTGCACAGTTTATAGAAGTAATGGCTTGTGAAGGAGGTTGTGTAACAGGTCCTTGTGTGCATGGAGATAAAGTAACCGGACAAAAACAGTTAATTAAGCAGTTGACAAAAATATAAAAGGAGAGAATGGATAAAATAAAAGTAATCGGATTTGATGCGGATGATACCCTATGGGTAAATGAAATTTATTTCAGAGAGACAGAAGAAAAACTATGCCGACTACTTGCTCCCTATAGAGAAGCAGAACAAATTATTCCGGAACTCTATCATACCGAAATGCAGAATATGCATCTGTATGGTTACGGAATTAAAGCTTTTATTTTATCCGTTCTGGAAACTGCCATCCGTATCAGTGACGGTAAACTACCCGGTACACTGATTCAGGAAATTATCCTGATGGGGAAAGAACAACTGTCCCGTCCGGTTGAGTTATTAGATGGCGTGGAAGATACGCTGAATGCACTTTTTGGAAAATACAAGCTGATTGTTGTTACCAAAGGTGATTTACTGGATCAGGAAAAAAAATTAAGAGAATCCGGCCTGGAACATCTGTTTCATCATGTTGAAATCATGAGTAATAAGAATGAAGGCACTTACCATAAATTACTAAATCACCTGGATATTATACCGGAAGAGTTTCTGATGGTTGGGAATTCCCTGCGTTCTGATATTCTTCCTCCTCTCGCTTTAGGATGCCATGCCATTCATGTACCTTATCCTATTATATGGGAACATGAAAAAGTTGACGAACCGGTTATTCATCCGCATTTCCGTACAGTAGATACACTTTGGGATATTATCTCTCTTTTAAACTAAATCATATGAAAAGCCAGGAATTACGTAAAAAAGCACCCGAACTGGATTCGCTCCGGTTAGGTAGTGGTTGGAAAACAGAGGATTTAAGTAAACCGCAAATCATTGTGGAAAGCAGTTACGGGCATAGTCATCCGGGTAGTGCCCATCTAAACCGTTTGGTGGAAGAGGTAGACAAAGCCGTTTACCAAACCGGAAGTTTTCCTGCAAACTATTACGTAACAGATATCTGCGATGGAGAGGCACAAGGACATGATGGTATGAATTACTCGCTGGTTTCCCGGGATATTATGGCCGGAATGATTGAAATACATGCAAAGGCGACCCCTTTTGACGGAGGTATATTTATCAGCAGTTGTGACAAGTCAGTACCTGCTCACCTCATGGCTATCGCCCGGCTGGACATTTCTTCTATTTTCCTTCCCGGGGGAATTATGAAAGCTGGTCCGGGTTTACTTACACTGGAACAGATAGGTAAATACAATGCCCAGTATGAAAGGAAAGAGATTACAGAAGAGCAATTTCTGGAATATAAACGGAATGCGTGTCCGGAATGTAGAGCCTGTTCGTTTCTGGGTACGGCTTCCACCATGCAGATTATGACTGAAGCTCTGGGACTGGCTTTACCGGGCACTTCGTTGATACCTGCAAATACTCCTTACCTAAAAGAAGCTGCCCGGCAGGCAGGCGAGCGAATCACACTGCTGGTAAAAGAGAATCTGATACCCTCCCATATCCTTACCCCGCAAGCCTTTGAAAATGCAATCATGGTACATGCTGCTATTGCGGGTTCCAGTAATAGTTTGTTACACCTACCGGCCATCGCCCACGAAGCAGGCATAGAACTTTCTCCGGATACATTCGACAGACTTCACCGACGGATTCCTTTCCTTCTAAACATTCGTCCCAGTGGTTTCTGGCCGGGCGAATATTATTGGTATGCAGGAGGAACCCCGGCTATTATGGAAGAAATAAAAGATTTTCTGCATTTAGACGCACGCACGGTAACTGGAAAAACTCTCGGTGAAAACCTGGAAGTTCTAAAGCAAAACGGATATTATGAACAAGGACATCCATATCTGGAGAAGTTACAGGTTTCCCGAGAAGATATTATCCGTCCTATTTCCAATCCTATCCGTAAAGAAGGTGCCATAGCTATTCTGAAAGGAAATCTGGCTCCTGAAGGAGCAGTCATTAAACATTCGGCGTATCTCCAAAGTTGATGCAGGTAACCCTCAGGGCACGGGTATTTGACTGTGAAGAAGAGGCACTACAGGCCGTTCTGAAAAAAGAGATAAAACCGGGTGATGCGCTGTTTATCCGGTATGAAGACCCCAAAGGAAGTGGAATGCCGGAAATGTTCTATACGACGGAAGCCATTGCATCTGACCCGGAACTGGCAGAATCTATTGCATTGATTACAGACGGTCGTTTCTCCGGAGCAACCCGGGGACCTGCAATTGGACATGTGTCACCCGAAGCCAGTGAAGGAGGTCCTATTGCACTGGTTGAAAACGGTGACCTTATTCATATAGACATTCCGGCCCGTACTTTATCTGTTACAGGCATAAACGGCATAGAAAAACACCTCAGGAAATAGATGCGCTGTTAGCAGAAAGACGGCGCCTGTGGGTAAAACCTGCCGGAAAACAAACCAACAGTATATTAACTATTTTCTCTCGTAATTGTGTGTCTCCTATGAAAGGCGGCTACATGCAATAATCTTTTAATACCCTGAAAAACCATGTCTATACTTGTTATTGTTATCAGTCTTTTGTTGTTAGTGCTGTTAGTAACCTGGTTCAAAATCGATGCATTTATTGCTTTTGTATTAGTCTCCATAGGGGCAGCCATAGCCCTGGGTATCCCTCTGCCTGAAATCCCTGTGATTATTAATAAAGGTATCGGAAAAATATACGAAAGCATCGCTTTTATTATTATCATGGGAGCCATGTTAGGTAAACTGGTAGCAGAAAGTGGTGCCGCCGGAAAAATAGCAGGAGTAATGATTCATGCTTTCGGTGAAAAAAGATTACAGTGGGGCATGATGCTGACGGGCTTTATAGTGGGTATCCCTCTTTTCTATGATATTGGATTTGTATTATTAGTTCCGATTATATTTTCAATTGTGTATACCTACAAACTACCGGCTGTATATATAGGTATGCCTATGTTAGCAGCCCTCTCTGTTGCACATGGATTTCTGCCTCCTCACCCATCTCCGGTAGCTTTAGTGGGTATCTTCGGCGCTGAAATGGGGAAAACGCTTATATTAGGATTATTAGTGGCGATACCTGCTATCGTTGTAGCAGGACCTGTATCCAGCAAAACATTAAAGCATATCCGGACCGGTGAAGTGACACTGTTTGAAAAGAAGGAAAATACCAATTCCTTTCCAATACCCGGTACATTCAATAGCTTCTTTACTGCTACGATACCGGTCTTTATGTTGATAATCACTACCCTCTTACCTTACATTTTTCCGAATGTACAGGGAGCAACGGCAGATTTCATTATTTTTCTCAGTTCACCTTCCATTGTTATGTTACTGGCCGTTATGATAGCCACCTATACATTAGGGCTTCGCCAGGACCGCTTCATGAGACAGATTATGAATATTTACATTACAGCCTGTAAAGACATCGCTATGATTATTCTAATTGTCGGAGGTTCGGGCATATTTAAATTAGTGATGGAAGAGAGTGGTGTAAGCCTGCAACTGGCAGAAGCGATGAAAGAAATTCCCGTTCATCCGCTTCTTTTAGGGTGGTTGATGGCCAGCCTGATTCGTGCCCTGATTGGTTCGGCTACTGTTACTGCTTTAACAGCTGCCGGGGTAATGCTTCCGTTAACAATTGTAACACAGGTTAATCCCAACTTAATGACACTGGCTATCGGAGCAGGAAGTCTGATGTTCTCTCATGTAAATGATTCCGGATTTTGGCTCTATAAAGAATATTTTAACCTGAGTATAAAAGATACATTCCGTTCCTGGTCAGTCATGCAAATACTCGTTTCAGTAATGGGTATCACCGGAGTAATGATACTAAACCTATTTATTTAAAATATAGAGATAAAACTCCCCCGGAAAAAGTAAAGCACGTTCTAAAAAAGAATAAACACCTAATAAACTCCCTGTGAAAAATGAACATATCTTACTCCTTTTAATAGGGGGAGTTAAAAGCCTGATACGAATTAAATCTCTGTATCTATACCATTCCATACAAATGCAGCAATCCCTGCTCCCAAAAAAGGAGCTATAATAAATAACCATAGCTGACTGAGTACCTCGCCACCTTGAAACAATGCCGGTCCTATACTACGGGCAGGATTTACAGATGTACCTGTGATAGGAATACATACAATATGCACCAGAATTAGTGTTAGCCCAATAACCAGTCCTGCCATTTCTCCAATTCCACCTTTTGATGTTGAGCCTAATACTACTAAGATAAAAATAAAAGTAAAGATGGTCTCTGCTAAAAAAGCTGGGATAACATCTGTATACCCATTCGCTCCGGTTAAAGTAGTGAATGAATTTCCATCTTTTGTCAACACATATAGAATACCCGAACCAACAATGGCGCCCATCGTCTGAAACATCATATACTTACCAGCTTCACTACCGGAAATACGTTTGGAAAGAAACATACCCAACGTAATAGCCGGATTGATATGGCATCCGGATATTTTTCCAATTGTATAGGCCATAGCCACAACCGATAAACCAAATGCTATAGCTACTCCTAATGTTCCTACTGCTTCAAAAGGTTGAGAGACTCCTGCGAAAACTGCACTACCACAGCCCATTAAAACCAGAACCATCGTTCCGATCATTTCTGCTAAATACTTCTTCATCTGTTTTTTCGTTTAAGTTAATACTAAGATAAAATAGGCGTTTATATTC
>JAJBTP010000319.1 GCA_020860805.1 Tannerellaceae bacterium
AAGTAACACGTTTTATAGAGAGAGGATAAGTTAGTAAAGTGTTTTTAATCCCGCCGGACTACCATAGTCCGGCGGGTATTTTAAATTTTGAAGCTATGTTGACGAGAAGAAATCTATATATATTATTGAACCTCTTTCTTCTGTTCTCCTGTAAACGGGAGCAGCCGGAGTATTTCAGTCTGGCTATTTACGAACGGGATGCCGGCAATTGGGAAAAGGCGTTGGACTTATTTGAGAAATGTTATCCGGAAAATAAAAAGAATGGAGACTTTTGGCTGGAACGGGGATGTACCTACCGGGAACTGGGTCTATGGGAAAAGGCTTTGGCCGATTTTGATACGGCTTTGTGTAGTGTGCTACCGCCACGTATTGTATTGGAGAGAGCCATTACCCGGTATAAAATGGAAGACTATAAAGAGGCCCATGCCTTGTTAATGCCGGATATCAATATGAGTTGGGAGAATTTTATACTTTCACCTATGCACCCTTTACGAAAAGATTTCTATTACTGGAACGGATTGGTGAATCTCCGGATGGAAGACTATAAAGAGGCGTGGTATAATTTTGAAGCGGCTGCAACTCTGGGACATCCGGAAGCCTGTATAGAATATCAAAAAGTAGCACGGCAACTAAACTGGCCTGAACAGGTTTTGATATCGCTGGAAGAGTTTCCGGGAGAAGTTACATTTGCAGACGGTACAACCTGTTTTCTGACTCAATATCCGGACCCCCTTACCCGGCTGGAAGAATATACTTTTGTCCATTGGGAAAATAAACAGCTTCCGGTTGACTATATAAATATGAAATTCAGAAATTATGATGGGGTCTACGGAGATGATTACTTTTATAGCGGAAAAGAATCTCCTTATAAAGAATGGCATTACCGGAAAACTCCTTTTTTATTGTATGCGTTAGTCAAAGATTTTTATCGTAATCCGGATAACTTTATGAGGAATTATTGTGAAGTTGCTTCCAGAGGAAAGAAAATCGGGTTGTTTGGCTTCCGGATGGATTATTTCCTGGATGCTACTAATCCTTATATTCTGGGAGAAAAGTTTACCAACCCGCCATCACCTTATGTATTAGATGTGGTTTTGTTTCATTTCCGGAAGGGGCAGGAAGAGGTTCGTTTCATCATGCTGCCAGGATTTTTTGTAACGGAAGGAGGCCACGTATGTTAAAAGAATGCATAAGTAGTTTTCTTATATTTCTATGTCTGTTGCCGGGATGTGCCGGAAAAGAGGATGAACTGACAGCCGGATTGACGGAAGATGAGAAAAAAGTTCTTTGGTTGGATACAGAGGTGTTTGACAGCTGTTGTATCCGTGAGAATGATATACGGAAATATTACTTTTATACACCGGACAGTATCTATGTGGAGCAAATAAAAACATCCGTTGGATATACCGAATATCGCTATTATCCCGGTAACCGCATGTATGATCGTATCCTTTATTATTCATCCGGTTCTGTTTATCTGAAAAGTCATTTCCTGGATATTCATTTTTCTCCTACTCTGGATGAGAGTACCCGGAACATTTTAAGTGCCTGTGGAAAATGGGTTTCTTTTGATAAAAAAGGGAATATCACAGAAGTTTTTAATTATACCGGTTCAAACTTTGTTGTAACCAAACAGGATATGCTTGATTATATAGGTAAAACAGATGGATATGTACAACTAATAGGATATCTGTATTATGACAGAGAGGTAGAGAACCCGGTAGAAACTGATATTCCTAAAATGAGTTATATACAGTTGATTTATCCGGACGGAGATACCCGTTTTGTAAGTTTTGATGCCCGTACCGGAGACTTGTTAAGAGATGACTTTCTCTATCGTGACCGGTTGACTATAAGAGATATTAGTATATATGAGGATTCAAACGGAAGAAAATCACACAGACTGTAAGAATTCTGTTTACCGGAATCTTACAGTCTGCATACATTCTCTTCTCTTATAAGAAAAGATATTCCCTCTAAAAAACTTTATTGTAATATCCACATCAAATCATTGTTGGAATCTCTGCCGTCAAACTGCCGTTTCAAAGCTTCCTCCAGATTCTCCCGGTTGGTGTTATACTGGTTCTGGCTGTATTTCCAACGTACAGGTATTTTATCTTTATATCCTTCATCATTCATATTGGATGACGGATTGATAGGGAAGCGGGGATAGCCGGTTCTGCGGTATTCATAAAGCTGATCGTATTTGTACTGGAAGAAACCGGCGAGATATTTCTGTAGGATGATTAATTCCAAATCATGCTCAAAATCACCGGTCAGCTGTATGGCCGGTTGAGCCAGATAATTCCGGATATATTCATCAGTTATGGGGCGTCCATGTTCATATCCTTGTCCTGGAGGTGTATTTTCCTCTACGAACTTCATCGCAGCTTCAATTCCTTTTTTGTAATATTCTGAAGCATTCCCCGGAATCCAGTTCCGGAGAACAGCTTCGGCTAATATAAATTGTTGTTCTGCGTATCCCAACCGTTGAACCGGTTCTCCGGCCGTGTTCTCTACATAACGGTTGTTGAGGTAACACATTTTTTTATCGACCATTAACTTGCTTTGTTCTCCATATACCATAGAGGGATCGATTCCCACATAGGCCTCAAAGTCACTCTCATCATATCCTTCTTCCAGCAGAGCTACGGCCGGTTCTGCATAATAGAATAAACGGTAATCTCCAAACTCTTTTAAAGGATCAATCAAGACAGTAGAAAGGGCTGGTCCTTTGTACTGGGTAGAATTAAGCCGGCAATAAGGATAATACATCCCGGCTTTATCCGAGTAAATGACCTGTAAATTATCATCATTTGAAGTCATCAGAGATTTTTGACTGACCGCATTGGCAAAGCGTTCTTTAATTTTCAGATCTGTATCACTCTCTTTTTTGGAAAGGCTTATTAATACTTTTAGCTGAAAAGCAGTTACCGCTTTTTTTCCATTTATCTAAATCTTCCTGATAATGGGTCGGATCTCCGGCCAAAGGTTTTGTGGCGCGCGAAAAAGCTGCATAGGATAAGTCCAGTTCATTCAGAATACCCAGCATCACTTCTTTCTGGGGTCATACTTAGGCCGTAATAGACCTTCTAATGCCTGACCGGCTTCCGAATAGGGAACATCCCCTAACTTCATGGAGATATCATATACTTCCCAGCATTTAATCAGATAAGCTAATCCCAAATAGGTGTCTTTTTCTTCTTCGGAGGCATAGGCTACCATCTCATTTCCTGTCGGGATTTGTACAAAGTTTGCTTCTTCCGTAGTAATTTTATTAAATACCAGGTCTTCTGCAAACTCCGTCCAGGAAATGTATTTGGATAACATCTGATCATAAGTGAAATATTTGTTTCCGGATTCGGATTTACGTACCATTTTTTGTATTTGGGTCCGGGCCAGCAGAGCTGCTGTCACTTCTGTAGGTTTATCCGGCTCCTTATTCATATCATCAAACTTATCACATCCGTTCATTACTAACAGTAGGATGGCTATAATACTTATATAACGTTTCATAACTGATACTTTTTAGAATGAAAATTTAATATTAAAACCTATCTGGCGGGCGGCAGGCGTAAGCAGGCTGATGAAGCTCTCTTTTTCTCCGTCAGAGCTACACTTTGAACCGTCCGGATCCGATTGTTTAAAGTATTTAGACCATAATAATAGATTCTGTCCGGTGATAGAGATTTCGGCATCTTCCAGTTTTAATTTATTTGCAAGTGGTTTAGGAATAGTATATCCTAAAGAGACTTCACGTAATTTGAAAAATGTCATCTTGTTAACCCATTGGTCTTTTCCTGACCCGGAAGGCGCTGTATGATAGGCTTTCATATAATCATTATAGGAAACGGCAACATCATTTTCAGCGAAAACACGGGTATCTTCCAGGATATTTCCGTAACTATCATACGTAACACTACCGGAAACGACTTTTACACCTGGAGCAATATAAGGTTTCTCTACCCCTTCCACAACTTCCAGGTAACGCCAGTGGGTATCCGAATCAATGTGTGAACCGGAGTGCCACATAGCCTGTGCGGTTCTATCCCAGCCATACCCCCCCTACTTTACCATCCAGGGAAACAGATAAACGCCAGTCTTTATACCGGAAGTGGTTGGTGAAACCCCAAAAGAAATCCGGGTCAATTAAACCTTTGGTCGTTTTGTAATTACTTATTACGGGTAATCCGTTGGATAAAATCATATTTCCATCCGGGTCTCTGTCCCAGTCATTGTAGACGTAATAATTAATAGGAGCACCATCATGTACCCATAGGTAGTCTTCGGCATATACAGGATCTATCTTTTTGTAATACAATCGGGTTTTACTCCAGTTAACAGAAGCGGTCCATTTAAAATCTTTCGTTTTAACCGGATCACCGGATAACGTGATTTCTATACCTCTTTGTTGCCGGGTTTCATCCATATTCACGTATACACTTTCAAAACCGGAGGCCTGCGGAATATCGGCTTTAGCCAGCCTGTCATTGGTCAGGCGTTGGTAATAAGCAACATCCAGGCGCAATTGGTTTCTCAGAAAATATAATTCAGTACCCACTTCCCAGTCTATTTGTGACTCCGGTTTCAGGGTTGCCGGACGAATTGTTTTTTGTAAAGAGGCACCATTGGCATTATTCCAGATATTCAGATCCACCTCATAGTTCATATTGATATCGTTATAACCCGGAGTTTTCTTTGAAGTAGCCCAGGAACCTCTTAGTTTCCAGTAGTTAAACCAGGCCGGTAATTCTACCAGTTCGGATATCAGAATACTGGTTGCTACGGATGGATAAAAATATGATCTTTCTTCTTCGGACAGGGTGGATGCCCAGTCATTACGTCCGGTTGCCTCAAGAAAAACAGCACTTCTCCATCCAATTCCGATTTTACCATAGATACTGTTTGTCTGGAATGCCTCATATTCGCTTCGGGCAATCACTCCTTCCCTTCCGGAACTCAGGGAGAAAAATCCCGGTACGTTAAGACCTCCGTTGGTATACGTACGTTGATACTCACTCTTTTTATAATTGATGGAAGTACCTACCAATGCATCCAGACTAAAATCCCCTATGCTATAATCAAATAGAACAATCAAATCACTTTTAACACTATATCCCCGGCGGTCTTTCACTTCATATTCACCTTCTTTATAGGAACGATGGCTGACAGGATATTTATTTTTATCCCGTGAACTCATACTATCATACCCTACACGTCCTAACATTTTGAACCAGCTGGTTACGGTCCAGTTCATATTAAACTGTCCGAAGAAACGGTCTTCTTCATACGATTGTAGCGTTTCATATGCCATAAAATAGGGGTTGTTGTACCAGATATCGTAATGCCAGTTTTGTTCTTCATTCTCCCGGCCATGTTTCCAGTAATTTCTGAAATCCCGGATATCATAATCCGCACCTGTCCAGACTCCCATCTGGTAAATATAACTACGCCAGCCGTAGTCGCCTCCTCCTAAATTCTGGGGAGCCCGGCGCTTACTGTATGACATAGAAGCATCTATCGTCAGATTGTCTCTTAATTTGGCATCTCCCGACATACTATAGGTAAACCGGTTCTCTTTATTATTGGGCCATACTCCTTTATGATGTACATGGTTGATAGAAGAACGAAAAGAACCTTTATCCCCTTTATAGGCGACATTCACATTGTTGTTGGTAACGAATGAATTCTGCATAAAGTTTTTCAGATTGTCTTTTCCTTTGGATACCAGCGGTTGCTCATACCATTCATTCGTAAGTGGGTCATATTGTACAGCAGTTCTTCCTATATCCAATTTATCACCCCAACATTCGTCATAGGCATCATATACACCTTTCATTCCGGAACTATAGGAACTCTGTACTTTCGGTAAACGAAGGAAACCTGAATGGAACATGGTATTACTGTTCACAGATATTTTCACACCGTCCTGTGCGGCCCGTTTGGTCGTAATCATAACAGCCCCGTTTTTACCGGCTTCTCCGTATAGAGCAGATGCTGTACCTCCTTTGAGGATTTCAATAGACTCAATGTCATCAGCCGCCAGTTCTCTTAAACCAATGTTTTCAGAATGTATCCCATCAATTACGATAATGGGTTCCACCCCTCTTAACTCCAGGCGTGGATCCTGGTTAAAGTCCGGGCTGTTCAGAATGTTAAATCCGGCAACTTTACCGGTTAATGATGTGGCGACGTTGGAACCTTTGGCGATGGTGGTTTCTTCACCACTTACTTTCTGGATGGAATATCCTAATGCTTTTTCTTCCCGTTTAATACCTAAGGCAGTTACCACGACTTCTGAAATCATTTTTGTATCTTCCACCAACCGGATAGTAAACCGGGTCGTATTCGCCACTTTTATCTCCTGGGAAGTATATCCAATATAAGAAATGGATAAAGTGGCATTTTCTCCGACTGTCAGGGCAAACTCTCCGTTCCAGTCAGTGATTACTCCATTGGTAGTTCCTTTTTCAATAATGTTGGCTCCGATAACCGGTTCGCCGGATTCATCTATAACCACTCCGGTAATCCTGTTTCCTGTTTGTGCCCGGATAGCGGTTCCGGTAGTGGGTGATTCTGTTTTTTACTATTATCTACGGATAAGATGATATTC
>JAJBTP010000300.1 GCA_020860805.1 Tannerellaceae bacterium
ATCTGCTATGTCTGGTACAACTAATTCTTTAGTCGAGATTTCTGTTTATTTATATAAGAAGAATCCCGATGGTGCTAATGAAATCATCAATAAATTGTCTCAAAAATATTATGGGCATATTGAGGAGTTGTATAGTACAGCTGAATATAAACAGAAGGCCAAACAGCATGTCGATTCTATTTTTGATTATATCCGTACGTTTACCAAGGATCTTTTTACTTTGTTCGAGAAACGTGTTGTTTTGGCGCAGGGTGAATTATTGTCTACCGGAATGGTCGATTTATATATGAATGAAATAGGGGTTAAGTCTGTTTTACTTCCGGCATTGGATTATATGCGTACGGATAAAAATGCAGAACCGGACCCTCTTTATATTAAAGAAAAACTGAATGCATTATTAGAGCAGGAGAAAGAGGCAGATATTTATATCACGCAGGGATATATCTGCCGGAATGCATATGGTGAAATTGATAATCTGCAACGGGGCGGTAGTGATTATACCGCTTCTCTGATTGGTGCAGCTATCAAAGCAGAAGAAATCCAGATCTGGACGGATATTGACGGAATGCATAATAATGATCCCCGGATTGTTGAAAAAACAGCTCCTGTGCGTCAGTTACATTTTGAAGAAGCGGCAGAACTGGCTTATTTTGGTGCTAAGATTCTTCATCCAACCTGTATTCTTCCTGCAAAACTGAATAATATTCCTGTTCGTTTGCTTAATACTATGGAGCCGGAAGCTCCGGGTACCCGTATTTCAAATGAAACAGAAAAGGGAAAAATCAAAGCTGTAGCGGCTAAAGATAATATTACGGCAATCAAAATTAAAAGTGGCCGTATGCTGTTAGCTACCGGATTCTTACGTAAAGTATTTGAAATTTTTGAAAATCATCAGACTCCTATAGATATGGTTACGACTTCAGAAGTAGGTGTATCGGTAACTATTGACAATCGTAAACGTCTGGATGATATCGTAGATGATTTGAAAAAATACGGTACTGTAACAGTAGACGAAGATATGACAATCGTATGCGTTGTGGGTGACCTGGAATGGGATAATGTTGGTTTTGAAGCCAGTATTGTAAGCGCTATGAAGGAAGTACCTGTACGGATGATTTCCTATGGCGGCAGTAACTACAATGTATCTTTACTGGTAAAAGCTGAAGATAAGAAGAAAGCTTTACAGGCCTTGAGCAGTCATTTATTTAACAATTAATATTTTACAAGGGCAGCTTTTACAGGTTGCCCTTTTTTATCTTTATAAAATTATGATGAAAGGAACTTTTCCAATTGATAAGTTTAAAACTCTACGTACCCCTTTCTATTATTATGATGTAGAGTTATTACAGAAAACACTGGATGTGGTAAAAACTGAAGCAGGCAAATATGATTACAATATTCACTATGCAGTTAAAGCGAACGCTAATCCTCGTATTTTATCTATTATCGCATCTAACGGTCTGGGGGCAGACTGTGTAAGCGGTGGCGAAATTCAGGCCTCTCTGGATGCAGGTTTTCCGGCGGATAAAATTGTTTTTGCAGGCGTAGGAAAAGCGGACTGGGAAATTAATCTTGGGTTGGATAATGATATCTTTTGCTTTAATGTGGAGTCTGCTGCTGAACTGGAAATAATTAATGAACTGGCAGCTGCTAAAGGAAAAGTAGCTTCCGTTGCATTACGTGTAAATCCGGAAGTAGATGCTCATACACATGCCAAGATTACTACCGGCATGAAAGAAAATAAGTTTGGTATTAATCTGAGTCAGTTGCAGGATGTTATTGCAGTTTTACAAGGCATGAAGAATGTGAAACTGATAGGGTTACATTTCCATATCGGTTCACAAATTACGGATATGTCTTCGTTCCAGAATCTGGCTATCCGTTGTAATGAGATTCAGGAGGAACTTCAGGAAAAAGGTATTACTGTAGAAAATTTGAACTTTGGTGGTGGTCTGGGTATTGATTATTATCATCCGAATCATTTGCCGGTTCCTGCATTTGAAACCTATTTTTCAGTTATTCATAAATTACTGAAACTTCGTCCGGGACAGAAAGTTCATTTCGAACCAGGCCGCTCTATCGTAGGCCAGTGTGGCAATATGATATCTCAGGTATTATATGTAAAACGGGGTGAAACCAAAAACTTTGCAATTCTGGATGCCGGTTTTACTGAGTTAATCCGTCCGGCCATGTATGATTCATATCATCGCATGGAAAATATAACCAGTAATGAAACGATAGAAGTATATGATGTGGTAGGACCTATCTGTGAATCCTCAGATGTTTTTGGTAAAGATGTTGAACTAAATGAAGCACGCCGGGGAGATTTAATTGCTTTCCGCTCTGCCGGAGCCTATGGTGAAGTAATGGCTTCTCAATATAACTGCCGTTCACTTCCGCTGGCTTATTTCTCGGATACGATTTGATAATTTCTCTCTATTCTTATATGAAAAGCTGTCCTGGTAAAGGATGGCTTTTTTTGTGGAAACCGAATTTAGGGCTATTTATTTCTGTTTTTCTTAAAAATACCTATATATGGGTATGGGATATACTTAATATATGGGTTGTATCGTGGTTCTCTTTTTGTTATCTTTGTAACCGATATTACAGGTCTTTAACGTACCTAATCCATCAAATCTTAAGACCTGTAAGTGAATAAGATAAGGGATTGATACACTTCAGAAACAATGAACGCAATTATCCAGTGTGAGAACGTTACCCATTATTATGGAAAACGTTTGATTTATGAGAATCTGAACTTTGAAGTGAATAAAGGCAAGATTCTGGGCTTATTGGGAAAAAATGGTACAGGTAAAACTACTATAATCAATATCCTGAATGGTTATCTGAAACCAACTTCGGGAGTATGCCGGCTATTTGGTGAAACAATGGAAGAGTTATCTCCCCGGACCAAGGCTCGTGTAGGCTTACTTCTGGAGGGACATATTCAACATAGCTTTTTTACGGTAAGTGAAATAGAACGTTTTTATAGTCGTTTTTTTCCCGACTGGAAGAAAGATGCATATTACGAATTACTCAAAAGACTACAGGTTCTTCCTACTCAGAAAATACATACAATGTCGTGTGGACAACGGTCACAAGCTACGCTGGGACTACTTTTTGCACAGGATCCGGACCTGTTGATTCTGGATGATTTCTCGATGGGACTAGACCCTGGTTACCGCCGTCTTTTCGTAGAGTATTTAAAGGAGTATGCTACGGCAGAAGATAAAACCATCTTCCTGACTTCTCATATCATTCAGGATATGGAGATGCTCATAGATGATTGTATGATTATGGATTACGGACGTTTATTATTACATGAACCTACCGGTTATATTCTGGAGAACTTCAGACGTTTCCGTTTTATAACGGAGCAACCGGAAATAAATCAGGAAGAAGGTTTGTGGAATACAGCCCGTGTTGGAAATACCTGGGAAACCTATTCCTTTCTGAAACGGGAAGTTGTGGAGCAGTTGTTACGTCCTTATGAGGCAACTCTCCTAAGTGAAGAAAAACTTTCACTGGAAGATGCATTTATTGGTCTAACCGGAAAATATTAAAATGTATATGTTACAGGCTATTTATTATAAAGAATGGATTAAAACATGCCGGATGGTTGGTTTGTTACTTGTTCTTTTTCTCGCAATATTGATTTATTCATTTATTACAATCAATCAATCTTTCCGGGTAGCGGGTGCAGTTTCTACATGGAATAGTTATCTGCAAAACGATATCCTTCTTTTACCTCATCTGAAATGGATACCCTTGCTAGGTGCTCTGATACTTTCTTTGGGCCAGTTCGTTCCTGAAATGACGAATCAACGATTGAAGTTAACCCTCCATCTTCCTTTACCGGAAACCCGTACGATTTCTTATTTATTGTTTTACGGACTGAGTGTACTCACTGCCTTGTATGTGGTTACTTATCTGGTGCTCTGGGGTATACTTGCCTGGTATTACCCGGTTGAAATTGTAACGACTGAACTTCTTTCTGTCCTTCCGTGGTTTATTGCCGGGTGGGCAGGATATTTGCTGACTTCATGGGTTTGTATGGAGTCATCCTGGAAACAACGGATTAAGAATGCTATACTGAGTATTTGTTTTCTCTCTTATTTTTTTATTGATTCGATACCTGGTAGTTATAATCCATTCGTTCCGTTTTTATTACTTTTTACAGTCATCTGCTTTACCTTTCCTTTCTTTTCGGCAAGGCGTTTTAAAGAAGGAATAGGAGTACGCTAAAGAGAATACGGAACAGAAAATAAAACTCTAAAACAAAAATGAAATACAAATATACCACCTACATCCTGATGGTTTTTACTTTTACACTGGTTGCCTTAACGGCTGTACCGGAACTGGTGAAAAAAGCGACTTATACTCCTTACCGGTATACATTTATGTATTATAGTTCTCAGTTGGAAGAACTCTGTTTCCTGGAGTATAGCAATAAGGAACAACCGTTGGTTGATAGAAGGGGAACCGTTATACTGCGGCTGAAGCTGATTCGTTGATGCCTTTTTTGAACTACCGTCAACTGGTGTCTGACGGGCGTTTGCCGGATAGTATTGGTGGCCGTGAAGTAACTGTTCCGATTATCCGGAGTGCTACTATTAACTACCGTCAGAATCCTGCAGATATTATCCGTCCGGATACGGCTTTACATATACTATATGAAGCGATGCCGAAGCGGGTAGGACTGGAGACTCCACCGGATGTATTTCGTCTGACAGATAAAATTGAATTTATTGATATTGAAAGTAATAAGGTTGATGAAAAGAAAAGCCGTATTTTCCAGACTGCATTGGAAAAGGCTGGTTTTGTTTTTCCTGCTCAATGGGCTTCCGGTAATCCTCAGATTCGTAAACCCTATGATGAAGGTTACTTTTGCCTGGATGCAGCCGGACAGCTTTACCATATGAAAATGGTGAATAACCGTCCGTTTGTCCGGAATACCCGTCTGGGTGAGGAGGTGGATATCCGTTGGTTTTCACTTTATGAATCACCCAATAAACGCTTCTATGGATTCCTGTTTGACCAACAGGGTAAAAGTTGTATCGTTGAAGATGGAGGAGGAAAATATGACCTCGTGCGTATGGATATAGACTCTATGGATATCGGGCGTGACCGGATAGTAATAATGGGTAACCTATTATATTGGACTGTAACAATCACCCGTCCGGACGGTGCGGATGTATATGGACTGGATACAGAAACCCTGGAACGTCTGGATGAGTATCATTTTGAAAAAGAAGCGGGTTTGTGGGAAAAAGTGGCTTCCTTGGTATTTCCGTGGTATTTAACTATCAAAGGGAGCGATTCCAAATATAATTTTCCTGTTTTTCATTTTACCGGCTGGACAGGGGTAGCTCTGTCTTTGCTACTGGCTGCCGGTTACATGGTTATTTGGGGTAGAAAGCGGAAAAAGGGAGTTCTGTATGCTCTATATATCTTGTTAACCGGAATAACCGGATGTTTATTATTAGGATTGATACCAGATGTAGAAGAATAATAAATTAATAATATATGAATATGAAAAAGTTATTTTTTATCGGTTTGATTTTGACAGGAATGATATCCTGTAGTAATGGAAGTTCTACAAAACAAAGTGAATCAGATACAGAAACAGTTGCGGTACAGACAATTGTGTATGAACTGGACGAATTATTGAAAGTAGCAGACCAGTTGTTGGATCAGAATGTAGCAGTTAAAGGATATGTAACTCATACCTGTAAACATGCAGGGAAACGTTGCTTTATTGTAGGCGAAAGCCAGAAAACGTCTTTCCGTGTGGAGGCAAAAGGTGAAATCGGTGGCTTTAACCGTGAGTTAGTAGGTTCGGAACTGGCTATTACCGGTATTTTGAAAGAACGCCGTCTGACAAAAGAATATATTGACCAGATGGAAGAACAGGTGAATAAAAAAGCAGAGGAAGATGGTTCGGCTGAATCTTGTCAGGCAGAATTGAATAATATTTCGGAGATGAGGAGCTGGATGGCTGAGAACGGAAAAGAATTTTATTCAATCTATTATATGGATGGTCTGAACTATGAGGTTATTGAATAAACCTTTTACGTATTGGTTACGTGTTCTTCACCGGGATATTGGTTATTTCGTTACCGGTATATGCCTGATATATGCCCTTTCAGGGATTCTCTTGAATCATATGAAAGAGAAAGATCCGGCCTACCGTACGGAAGAACAATCTCTCCAACTGGAAAAACAACTCTCTCAGGCAGAATTAACTGTTTACTGGCAGTCGCAAAGTAATCTGCCGGTTATTAAAAAAGTTATGACACTGGATGAGAACCATTCCCGTTTACTACTGGAAGGTGGGGTTGGGGTATATAACCACGCAACCGGTTGGATAGATTATGAAGTTTATAAGAAACGCCCTTTTATCTGGTGGATAAACCGTTTCCATTATAATAAAGTATAGGGATGGAATCATATAGCAGATATTTTTGCTGTTTCTCTGATTTTCCTGGCTGTATCTGGTCTCTTTATTGTCAAAGGAAGTAAAGGGCTTGCAGGACGTGGTAAATGGTATCTGATGGCCGGACTTCTTGTTCCTGTTATGTATGTGTTGTTGGGATAACTG
>JAJBTP010000413.1 GCA_020860805.1 Tannerellaceae bacterium
AACCTATCTTATCTGCCGGATGTTTATATTAGATTAATGTAAACTGGAAAAATATGTTACTGGAACCTTATTTACTATTTAATGGAGATTGCGAAGAGGCTTTTACTTTTTATAAATCTTTGTTTGGGGGTGATTTTACCTCTTTTATCCGGTATGAAGAGATGGTTGAAAGTGGTTTAATGCCTGAGACGGAACAGAAAAAAATCCTTTTTATTTCTTTACCCATAGGAGAAGGAATTCGTCTGATGGGAAGTGATAATACTGCCGACAATCCTATTCAGGCAGGGGGAAATATGGCATTATCCGTATCATTAGGTACCTTGGAAGAAGAGGAAGTCAATTGTCTTTTTAAACGTCTTTCCGAAGGAGGGGAGATATTAATGCCTTTGCAGAAAACCTATTGGGCAGACCATTTTGGCATGTGCCGGGATAAGTTTGGTGTGCAGTGGCGGATTGTGTACCGGGTAACAGAGTATATGTAAAACCAAACGATTAACTATAAAATAAAACGTATGTATCATAGTAATGGAAATTTCGAAGCTTTTGCAAGACCTAAGAAACCTGCAGAGGTTGACCAAAAGTCTGCTTACCTGGTAGGTTTCGGACTGGCCTCAATGGCTGCAGCTGCTTTTATGGTTCGTGACGGACAGATGAAAGGTGAAAAGATTCACATTCTGGAAGAGTTAAAAATAGCAGGAGGTGCACTGGATGGTATTTTTGACCCTACCCGTGGTTTTATTATCCGGGGTGGACGGGAAATGGAAAATCATTTTGAATGTTTGTGGGATTTGTTTCGTTCAGTACCTTCCCTGGAAGTTGAAAATGCTTCTGTATTGGATGAATTTTATTGGTTAAATAAAGAAGATCCGAACTTCTCGAAAATGCGGGCCATTCAGGATAGAGGAAAAGATGCTCATACCGATGGTAAGTTTACCTTATCGGATAAAGCGTTAGAGGAAATCGTTCGTTTGTTTATGGCAACGGAAGAAGAATTGAATGATAAACGTATTAATGACGTTTTCTCTAAGGACTTTTTGCATCCAACTTCTGGCTTTACTGGCGTACGATGTTTGCATTTGAAGAGTGGCATAGTGCAATGGAAATGAGACGGTATATTGCCCGTTTTATTCATCATGTAGACGGCCTGCCTGATTTATCGGCTTTGAAATTTACCAAATATAATCAATATGAGTCTCTGGTTTTGCCACTGGTAAAATATTTGCAGGATCAGGGTGTTCAGTTCCATTATGATACCCGGGTTACCAATATAGAGATAGAGGTAGCACCGGGAAAGAAAGTGGCCCGTAAAATTATATATGAGCAAAAGGGTGAGGAGCAAATTATTGAATTAACGGAGAATGATTTGGTATTTGTTACGAATGGTAGCCTGGTAGAAAGTACTACCTATGGCGATCAGAATAATGCTGCTGTACTGAATGAATCTCCCGGTGGTAGCTGGACATTATGGAAAAATATAGCGAAACAGGATACCGCATTTGGTAAACCGGAAAAGTTTTGTACTAATATCCCGGAATCCGGTTTTGTATCGGCTATCACTACTACATTGGATGATAAAATACCTCCTTATATAGAACGGATTGCCCAGCGGGATCCTTTTGCCGGAAAGGTGGTAACAGGTGGTATTGTGACTATTAAAGATTCAAACTGGTTGTTGAGTTTTGCATTGAATCGACAGCCGCATTTTAAAGCTCAGCCAAAAGATGAACTGGTCGTATGGATATATGGTCTTTTCTATGATAGGCCCGGAAACTATATAAAAAGCCGATGATAGAATGTACTGGTGTTGAAATAGCAGAGGAGTGGCTATATCATTTAGGTGTACCGGAAACTGAAATTCGTGATTTGGCAGTTCATTCTGCTAATACGGTTCCCTGTATGATGCCCTATATCATGTCATACTTTATGCCGCGTGCTTTGGGTGACCGTCCCGATGTTGTGTCTAAAGGTTCGGTTGATCTGGCTTTTATCGGAAACTTTGCGGAAACAGAAAGAGATACGGTATTTACTACAGAATATGCTGTGCGTGCAGCTATGGAAGCCGTTTATACACTTTTGAATGTAGATAGGGGAGTACCGGAAGTCTTTGCTTCCTGTTTTGATATCCGGGAATTATTGAAAGCTTCAGCCTGCCTCTTGGATGGTAAGAAGATAACAGAAATGAAACTTCCTTTCCTTTTGAAACAGATTGAAAAGAAGGCAATTGAAAAGAGTAAAGGCACGATGATTTATGAAATACTTCAGAAATATAAGCTCATCTGAATAAAAAATTAAAAGAAACATACACAACCTACACGCTTTAGTATAAGATTCTAAGAGTCAGTAATCTAAAGCGTGTATGATTAAAAATAGAACATACACGTTTTAGTCAAACCTACACGCAAAAGTATATCCTTCTGCTATCCGGAGTAGGCATCCTACTACTTTCCGGTAGCTATTTCTGCTTATTAAAGCCTCTTATGATGTACACTCAACGGCTGTTACAGTGTACACGCTGGTGATAATATAGTGTACACTGTACCGTCCGTTAAGTGTACACCCCAGGCTACTTTTGCGTGCTGGATTTGCTACTTAAGCTATTGAATCTACAAACCCGGGACAGCAGGGAATCCTATTGTAGTGCCGGAGCAACAAAACTTATTTCCTTATTCCTATAGCGAATACCGGAAGGCTTTCGTGTCCTTCTTCGTCTACGCTTTGTACTGCGAAGAAATAATTGTCTTTGCTATAAGGTAAACGTGCGGAATGGCCATCTTTAACTATTATTTTCTTCTCCCATTGGGGTTGATGAGTTTCTCTTACCAGTACATAATAGGCGGCAGGCTTTTTCCCTTTTGCCGGAGCTTCCCAGAATATATCTGTATAATTGGTAAGTCCTGAAATGTCTATGCCTACGTTTTGCGGACTATCCGGTGCCAATGCCATATTGAGGGTCGAGGCTATATTGATACCTGTATTTTTTCTTACATATTCAAAATCAATACCCCACGCTTCGTCTCCGTAATGAATCCCGTTTTCTTCCCGTATATCCTGGTGAGTACGATCATAGTTTTCGTTTATTTCACAGATGCGTACGCCGGAGAAACCTTTTTCACAGAGGGGTTGTTGGTCACCACCCCGGCCAAAACGGTCGAAGCGGTATACAAGTTGTACGGTCATATTATTAACATATCGTTCTCCCGTTTCTTTGATATAACGGGCTAACTGTCGTGAACGGCTATCGTTCTCAGCGGAATTAAGTTTGCGTATAGCTGCCATTTCCGGTGTCTCGGCCAACGGTATATTTTCGGAGAAAACACGGACTATTGTGTTGGTTTGTGTATTGGTTTCGCTGGCATTGGAATTACCGATCATGTCATTATTGATAACGGCGGTGAGATTCCAGTTTTCTTTTTCAGCAACCTGTGCCATGTGCCGGGCGCCAAACAAACCGTGTTCTTCGCCGGAAAGGAACATGAGTTTTACGGTAACAGGTATATCCAGTTGGGAAAGAATGCGTGTCATTTCCATCAGGCAGGCAATACCACTTCCATCATCATTGGCTCCGGGAGCAAAGGATATCGAATCGTTACCATGGGTTGCCCGGCTATCATAATGTGCCAGTAGGGCAATCATCCGGTCATCTGCCGGATTATTTCCCGGAATAGTTGCTACGATATTGCATAGAGTAACCGTCCGCGGAAACCGGGTTCCGGCTGAGTCAACAGTGTAGAAATATTTTCTACCTGTAACCGTCCGTTGGAGGAAGGGATATAGGAGGATGCTTTATCGTATAAATAATTTGCGGCCGCACCGATACCCTGGTGCGGGTCGGTTTGTGAACTTAAATTATTACGGTTGTGGAATCCTACTAAATCATTTATGATGGTTTTTAGATTGGATACGGAAATATCATTTACTGCCTGGGATATAACTTTATCTCTGTTCTGAATGATTTGAGCAGTCAGAAGTTGTGGCAGATAACTTATAAGTAGTATGCAGATAATTTTGCTTCCGGTGTTTTTCATCTGTTATTTTATTAGATAGTTTGTATGTCTATGTATTCAACAAAAATAATGAAAAGATAGATTCAAACATTAGCATATGCTAAATTGTTCTTTACCTGTAACCATAAAGTGAAAATATGTCTAATGTTTATTTTATTGCCGATACCCATTTTTTCCATAAAGGCCATATGAAAGACTATCCGGCACGACCTTTTGCAGGGCCTCAGGAACCGGAAGCGTATGATGTTTGGTTGACAGAGAAATGGAACTCGCTTATAGGAGATAAGGATGTGGTCTATATAGTAGGTGACTTTGCTTTTGGAACTTCTCCACAGGTTGCTCATTTATTACAGGTTTTAAAAGGTGAAAAGCATCTTATTGTAGGTAACCAGGACCGGAGTGGGATGGAACAGACCCGGTTTTTTAAAAGTATAACTCAGATAAAAGACCTGACTTTCAGAGCTGGGGATTTTCCTTTTTTACGGGAAGACTTTTTATTGTGTTTATGTCATTACCCAATACTTTCCTGGAACAGGAAGAAAGAGGGTGCCTGTATGATTCATGGGCATTGTCATGGTAGAATGGATGCGTATAATGCTCATTCTGAGGAACTGCGGGTAGATGTCGGTATAAATGCTTTACTTTCGCGTAGCTGTGGAGGTTTTATTTCATTGGAAGAATTGTATACTTATTTTCTTTCTGTTAGTCATGGACAATTCTTTGGACTATATGTACAAGAAAATAAGGAATACTAAAAAAACTGCTTTGTTCCCGCCTTTGATTACGGAAAGAAAGCAGTTTTTCTTTTTACTGAACTTCTTTTTATGTTTATAAATTCCTGAATATTAATTCATTGTTTTCCATGTCAATGACAATCGGATGATTTTTATTGATGGAACCTGCCAGAAGTTGTTTGGACAATTCATTGAGTACATATTTCTGGATTACCCTTTTTACCGGACGTGCTCCGAACTGTGGGTCGTAGCCTTCTTCGGCAATGAATGTCAGGGCTTCCGGTGTAAACTGTAATTCGATTCCGTTTTTATCCAATATTCCTTTCAGAATGTTCAATTGTAGTTTTACAATTTTGCGGATTTCCTGTTCATTCAGTGGGGTGAACATGATTATCTCGTCGATACGGTTCAGGAATTCCGGACGAATTGTTTTCTTCAATAATTCCAGGACTTCCATTTTAGTCTTATCCATTACTTCATCATGATTCTGTGGAGTAATCTTTTCGAAGTTTTCCCGGATCAGGGAGGAACCCAGATTACTGGTCATTATAATGATGGTATTTTTGAAGTTTACTACACGTCCTTTGTTATCGGTCAGGCGTCCGTCGTCCAATACCTGTAACAGTATATTGAATATATCCGGATGTGCTTTCTCTATTTCATCAAACAATACAACTGAATAAGGTTTGCGACGGATAGCTTCTGTCAGCTGTCCTCCTTCATCATATCCTACGTATCCCGGAGGTGCACCAATCAGGCGGGTAGCACTGAATTTCTCCTGGTATTCGCTCATATCAATGCGGGTCATCATGTTTTCATCGTCAAACAGATATTCGGCCAGTGCTTTAGCCAGTTCTGTTTTACCCACACCGGTTGTACCCAGGAAAATAAACGAACCGATAGGGCGTTTGGGATCCTGTAATCCGGCACGGCTGCGGCGTACTGCATCTGAGATAGCTGTAATGGCTTCTTCCTGGCCGATAACCCGTGTATGGAGTTCGGATTCCAGTTTGAGAAGTTTATCCCGTTCGGTTTGTCTCATTTTACTCACCGGGATACCTGTCCACCGGGATACTACGTCGGCAATATCTTCGCTGGTTACCTCTTCTTTAATCATGGCAGAAGCTCCCTGCATTTCATGCAGTTGAGACTGCACCTGGTCAATCTCTTCTTCTTTCTGCTTGATTTTACCATACCGCAATTCTGCTACTTTTCCATAATCGCCTTCGCGTTCGGCTTTATCGGCTTCGAATTTCATGTTTTCGATGTCGATTTTATTCTGCTGGATTTTGTTAATCAGTTCTTTTTCGCTTTCCCATTTCGCTTTTTGTTTTGTTTCTTCTTCTTTCAGGTCGGCGATTTCTTTATTTAACTGTTCCAGCTTGCTTGTATCATTCTCGCGTTTGATAGCTTCCCGTTCAATTTCCAATTGTTTGATCCGGCGACTGACTTCATCCAGTGATTCCGGTACGGAGTCTACCTGCATACGTAACCGGGCAGCAGCTTCGTCCATCAGGTCGATTGCCTTATCCGGAAGGAACCGGTCTGTAATGTAACGGCTGGAGAGTTGTACGGCCGAGATAATGGCATCGTCTTTGATTCGTATTTTATGATGGTTTTCATATTTCTCTTTCAAACCACGCAGGATAGAGATAGTATCCAGTTCGTCCGGCTCTTCTACCATTACAATCTGGAAACGACGTTCCAGGGCTTTATCTTTTTCAAAATATTTTTGATACTCATTTAATGTCGTGGCACCAATGGAACGTAATTCGCCCCGTGCCAGTGCCGGTTTCAGGATATTGGCTGCATCCATAGCGCCTTCGCTTTTACCTGCACCTACCAGTG